>JAICUO010000641.1 GCA_025935815.1 Streptosporangiaceae bacterium | reverse complement strand
GGAATCGGTCGGGCTGGCTGACCGGGCCCGCCACCTGCCCTCCGAGCTGTCCGGCGGGCAGCAGCAGCGGGTCGCGATCGCTCGCGCCCTGGTCAAGGAACCCAGGGTGCTGCTGGCCGATGAGCCCACCGGCAACCTGGATGAGGACACCCGGGAGGAGATCACCGCACTCCTGGAGGAACTGTGGCGTGATCTCGGCCTGACCCTCGTGTTCGTCACCCACGACAGCGCCGTGGCCCGCCGCGCCCAGCGCGTCGCCGTCATGCACAAGGGCCGCCTGTCCATCCGCCACGACACCCGGCGAGCCGCGCAATGACCGGCCCCGGCGTGTCCCGGCGCCGCCTCCTCGGCGCCTGCGCCGCGGGACTCGGCACCGCGTGCGTCGCGGGGAGCGCCCAGCCCGCCAGCGCGGCGGAGGGCGGGCAGCCGGCCAGGCCGGATCTCGCCGGTACCGTCTTCGGAGCCTTCCAGCGGCACCGGCTGGTGGCCATCGGCGAATACCACGGGCTGCAAGAACACCACGACGCGCTGGTCACGCTGCTGACCGATCCCCGGATCCCCGGGCTGGCCGACGATGTGGTCATCGAGTTCGGCAACTCGCGGCACCAGGACGTGGCAGATCGCTTCCTGCTGGCCCTGGAGCCGGTGCCGAACGGCGAGCTGCGCCGGGTGTGGCGGGACAACACGAACTCCCCGCTCGCCACCTGGGACGAGCCGGCCTACGAGGACTTCTTCCGGGTGCTGCGCGCCGTCAACTGGCGGCTGCCCGCCGTTCGGCGGCTCCGGCTGCTCCTTGGCGACCCGCCCATCGACTGGACCACGATCAGCACGCCGGGCCAGGTGACCGCGCTGCGCAACGAGCGCGACGCGTTCGCCGCGTCCCTGGTGGAACGCGAGGTGCTCAGCAAGGGCCGCAGGGCACTGATCTGCTACGGCGCCGGCCACGTGCTGCACCATGTCCCAGGCCACCCGCCACCCGGCGGCGTCGTGTCCCTGATCGAAGCGCAGACGGGCCAGCGGGTGTTCTCGCTCATCACCTTGACGCCGCTGGCCGGAGATCCCGGCGGCACGTTCGGGTGCCTCGCGCACTACCCCAGGGGGATCGTCATCCCGGCCGACGGCACCTGGCTCGGGTCGGTCAACTCCGGAGACATCCTTTCCCCGGTCCTCGCCCCCGGCCCCTCCGGGCAGCCGGCCAACATCAACTGCGGGATCCCTCTCGCCGCCGTCATCGATGGCGGGCTCTACCTGGGCCAGGCCAGCGACCTGACGATGTCGCGCCCCGATCCCGCTATCTACCTGGACCAGGCGTACTGGGCAGAGCTGCAGCGCCGCAACACCCTGCAAGGCGGCGTGGCGGACCTGAACGCGCTGCGGCAGGAGCAGCCCGTGCGCTTCGAGCCGGAGGCCGTCCCGCCCCCATTGCAGTGCTCGTAGCGATGCGGCCACGATCACCGGCAAGCCCCGCCCGGCCCGGGCTTGATGCTGGGCCGCTGCCCGCCAGAGCCGGATCAGCCGAATGCGCGCAGTGCGAAGTACACCGCCATTCCCGTCGAGGCGGCCGACAGCCAGTGCCGCGATAAACCCGTCAAAGACCCGCGAGTCGCCGCAATGTCGGTGAATGTCTTGATTCGCGCGTCTGTGAGCGGAAGAATCCGGCTTGCCGCTCACAGAAGGGATCACCCATGATCTTCCAGAAGCGCGTTTCCCGTTGCCTGCTCACAATGGCCACTGTTGTCACGGCGGCCGCGGCGGTCGCTGCCGTCAGCATCCCTGCGTCGCGAGCCAGCGCCGCCGGCGCTCCCGCACCGCCCGGCCTCGGCGCGCCGGGCCTGCACGTGCGGGCGGGCGCCGCGGCGCCCGGCCCGGCAGGTACGTGCGGGTACCAGGCGGCGATCCCCGCCGACCGGTTCCAGGGCATCCCGGTGTTCGACGCGGCGCGGGCCGCGCAGCCCTTCGACGTCAGGTTCATCACCACCCAGGGCACCATCACGGTGCGGATGCTGACGGCCAAGGCGCCCTGCACGACGTTCTCGTTCCGTTTCCTGGCCAGCAGGGGCTACTTCAGCAAGACGCACTGCCACCGGCTCACCGTCCAGAGGATCTACGTGCTGCAGTGCGGTGACCCCACTGGCACCGGCGCCGGCGGTCCCGGCTACGCGTACAACGACGAGAACCTGGCCGGGGCCACGTACCCGGCCGGGACACTCGCCATGGCCAACGCGGGGCCGGACACCAACGGCAGCCAGTTCTTCTTCACCTGGAAGGACACCACCCTGGCACCGAACTACACGCCGTTCGGCACCGTGATCAACGGCATGGGCGTGCTGCAGAAGATCGCGGCGGCCGGCGACGACAGCCAAAATAACCCAGGTGACGGTTACCCGAACCTCTACACCGCGTTCCGGGCCGTGAAGATCATCCCGACGCGGTGACGCCTGCGCCCTGGGGTCGGGCTGAACTGCCGCGCTGCCTGGTGCGCGCTTGCCTCTCACGGTCTTAACGGATCGCGGGGACTGAAGCGGGTGAGGCTGCCGCGGGCTGCGGGGGCTCGATGGCCAGGTGCGGGAGATGGCGGTCTAGCCAGCGGGGCAGCCACCAGTTGGCGTCACCGAACAGGTGCATCGCGGCCGGAACGAGCACGGTGCGGAGGATGAACGCGTCTAGGGCGACCGCCGCGGCCAGCCCGATGCCGAACTCGGCGACATCTCGCTGCCCCAGGAACGAGAACGTGAGGAACACGCAGATCATGATCGTTGCCGCGGCGGTGATGACTCGCGCGGTCTCCACCTGCCCGTTGCGCACCGCGACCGAGTTCCGGCGGCCGTGCGCCCACTCCTCGTTCATCCGGCTGACCAGGAACACCTGGTAGTCCATGGACAGGCCGAACAAGATGGCCAGCGTAACCACCGGCAGGAAGGCCTCGACCGGCCCGGCCTGCCCCAGGCCGAACGCGCCGGTCCCCCAGCCCCACTGGAAGAACGCGGTCAGCACCCCGAACGACGCCGCCGCGGCGAGCAGGTTCATCACCGCCGCGGTCGCCGGGACCAGCAGGCTGCGGAACGCCACCACGAGCAGCAGGAACCTCAGCCCGATGATGGCCAGGATGAACCACGGCAGCTTCGCTTTCACCACGGCGGCGAAGTCCGCGAACGTGGCGGTGACGCCGCCAACGTACGCCCGCATCGTAGTGCCGCGCTCGGCCGCCGGGATGATGTCAGTGCGCAAGGTGGTGATCAGATCGGATGTCGCCTTCGCCTCGGGCGGCGTGGCCGGGGTCACCTCGATGACCTCAGTGCCGCCCCTCGCGGCGAGCGGCGTCACGCTTGCCACGTCGGGCACCCCGGGCAGGTCGGCTGCTAGCGCGCGGAGCGCGGCTCGGTCCGCCGCTGAGCGGGTCTGCGCCACCAGCATCAGCGGCCCGTTGAAGCCCGGCCCGAAGCCCTCGGCCAGCAGGTCATAAGCCTGCCGGGTGGTGGCCGAGGAGGGGTTGTTCCCCTGGTCCGAGGAGCCGAGCCGCAGGCTGAGCACCGGGATCGCGAGCAGCACCATGACGGACGTGGCCGCGATGGCCAGGACTGCCGGCCTCCGTTCGACGATCCCCGGCCAGCGCGCCCGCAACCCCGCTGGGCCCGGCGCAGGCGCCCCGGCGGCCAGTCGGCGCCGCTGTCGCCGGCTCAGCACCCGCATCTTGAAGACGCCGAGCAGCGCTGGCAGCAAGGTGACCGCCGCGAGCACGGTGAAGACGACGGTGAGCGCAGAGGCGACCCCGAGCCCGTTGAGGAAGCCGACGCCGAGGACCAGCATGCCGAGCAGCGCGATGCACACGGTGCTGCCCGCGAACAGGACGGCGCGGCCGGAGGTGTTGATGGCCTGGACCGCCGCCTCCTCGGGGTCGAGCCCTGCCTGCAAGCCACGGCGGTGCCTGGTGACGATCAACAGGGCATAGTCGATGCCCACGCCCAGGCCTATCAGGGCGCCAAGGATCGGCGCGATGTCGACCACGTTCATGGCATGGGTCAGCGGCGCGATCGCCATCAGCCCGCCGCCGACCCCGGCAATGGCCGTGACCAGCGGCAACAGCATAGCCAGGAGAGAGCCGAACGCGATGAACAGCACCACCGCGGCTGCGAGCACGCCAACCGCCGAACTGGTGGAAACCGGCGCCTGCTCGGTGTTCCCGATCGCCTGGCCGCCGAGTTGAACGTTGAGCCCGGGGGCGCGCGCTGCCCTGGCCGCGTCGATGACCCGGGTGATGTCCGCCTTGGCCAGGTCGCCTGCCTGCCTGGCGAAGTCGATCGTGGCGTACGCGGTGCGGCCGTCCCGGCTGATCCGCGCGGCCCAGCGCGGCCCGTACGGGCTGACCACAGCCACGACCTCGGGCATCGCCGTGATCTGTTTCATGACACCACTCATCTGCGTG
>JAICUO010000493.1 GCA_025935815.1 Streptosporangiaceae bacterium | reverse complement strand
CCGATCTCGGCGATGTCGCGCCGCAGCGCGGTCAGCGCCGGGTGGGTAATCTCACACAAAACCGAGTCGTCCCAGGAGACGATCGACAGGTCCGCCGGGATGCTGATCCCCATCCGCTGCGCGGCGCTCAGCCCGGCCACCGCCATGACGTCGTTGTCGTACACGATCGCGGTCGGCGGCTGGGGGCCGCTGAGCAGCTCCCTGGTCGCCTCCGCGCCCGGTCCGGCGTTGTAGTCAGCCTCCACCTGCACGGGCGCCAGCCCGGCCTGGGTCGCTATCTCGGCGAACGCCTGCGCGCGCAGCGTGGTGTGCCAGTAGCGGGGGACGCCGCCGACCCGGGCGATGCGCCGGTGGCCGAGCCCGGCTAGGTGGCCGATGATCGACTCCACGACCTCCCGCTCGTCCTGCCAGACCGCGGGCAGCGACCCCGACCCCAGCGGCGACCCGATGACCACGGCGGGCATCCGCAACTGCTCAAGCACGCCGATCCGCGGGTCATCGCGCTGCAAGTCGACCAGGAACACGCCGTCGACCCGGCGCTGCGCCCACCACTGCCGGTACAGCGCGATCTCATCGCCGGAGTCCTCGGCCGTGCTGAACTGCAGCGTCACGTGATGCTGGGACAGGTCGGCCTGGATGCCGGACAGCAGCTGCATGAAGAACGGCTCAATGCCGAGGGTGCGGGCTGGCCGGTCGAGTATGAAGCCAAACGTCCCCACACGTCCCGCCGTCAGTGCCTTCGCGGCGCTGTTGGGCTGGAAGCCGACCTCCTGCGCGATCGCGAGGATGCGCTCGCGCGTGGCGGCGGAGACTCCGGGCTGCCCGTTGAGGGCGAAGGACACCGCTGCCTTCGTGACCCCGGCGCGCGCGGCGATATCGGCTATGGTCGGGCGTTTCATCAAGTTCCCTTCACGCCAGGTGCGGTCGGCCGCCCTGGCGGCTACCGCACAAGGATAGATCCCGGCAGGCGTCCGGCATATGTGCCGGACGCCTCAACCGTATCCCGTTGACACTTAACCGGTATAGTGCTTCCATCTGGAGGTATGCGAAGGAGCACCGCAAGGGTCACGGTCGACGGAAGCCCAGCTAAGTGGCTGGGCGCGAACTTCTGGTCACGCAGCGGAGGCCCGCTCATGTGGCGAAGCTACGACCCGTCGATCATTGACGAAGAGCTCCAGACCCTGGCCGGCCACGGCCTGACGATGACCCGGTCATTCTTCTACTGGCCCGACTTCATGCCCGCGCCGGACCGGATCGACGAGGCCATGACCACCCGCTTCGCCGACTTCCTGGACCGCCACCAGGCCCACGGCCTGACGACCATCCCCACCTTCATCGTCGGCCACATGTCCGGCGAGAACTGGGACCCGGCCTGGCGAGCGGGCCGCGACCTGTACAGCGACGTCTACATGGTCGGCCGCCAGGCCTGGTTCGCCGCCGAGATGACGCGCCGCTTCACCCGCCACCCCGCCGTCGCGGGCTGGCTCGTCTCCAACGAGATGCCGCTGTACGGCGGGGCGACCACCGATCACCACACGGTCGAGGCCTGGGCCCGGCTCATCAGGGACGCGGTCCGCGCGGCAGGCGGCCACCAGCCGTTCTCCCTTGGCGACGGCGCCTGGGGCATCGAGGTGCGCGGCCACGACAACGGGTTCCGGCTCACCGACATCGCCCCGCTCGTTGACTTCCTCGGCCCGCACGTCTACCCGGTCGGCGACGACCCGGTCCGGCAGAAGTACGCCGCCGCGCTCGACTGCGAGCTCGCCGGCACGTTCGGCAAGCCGGTCATCATGGAGGAGTTCGGCGTCAGCTCGGACTTCGCGAGCGAGGACAACGCCGCCAGCTACTACCGGCACGTCCTGTGGAACACCCTGCTGGCGGGGGCGACGGGCTGGATCGGCTGGAACAACACCGACTTCGCGCTCACCACCCAAGACCCCTACCGGCACCATTCGTTCGAGCTGAACTTCGGCCTGACCGACGCGACCGGACGGCCGAAGAAGACCCTCGCGGAGATGCGCGAGTTCCGGCGGGCGCTGGACGCCATCGGATTCGCGGGCCTGCAGCGGGAAGACACCGACACCGCCATCATCGTGTCCTCCTACCTGGACACCCAGTACCCGTTCTCCTCGCCGGACTCCCACCAGGCGGTCGCCCGGTCCCTCACGCAGGGCTACATCTCGGCCCGGCTGGCCGACCTCGCGCCGGCGCTGACCCGCGAGACCGCGCACCCCCGGGGGGACGAACGGAGCATCCCCCCTGCGCCCCCCCGCAGCGGAATCGATCCCACCGCGCGGCTCTACCTCGCGCCGTCGGTCAAGCAGATCCTGGCCACTACCGCGGACGCCATTGAGGACCTCGCGCGAGCGGGCGCGACGGTCTACGTCTCCTACTCTCCCGGTGAGGTGGACTGGCACCGGGGACCGTCCTACGGGCGGATGAACAGCCTGTTCGGGGTGACGCACCAGCTCGACGTGGGCCTGAACGACGTCATCGACGACGCTCTCGTGGAGCTCACCTTGGCCAGGGATTTCGGCGGGCTGGCCTGCGGAACGACGCTGCGGTGGCGCGCCGCCGGGAGCGCGCGCAGCCGGGCCTACCTGCCCGTCATCGCGGACGGGGCCGAGGTCATCGCGACCGACGGCCACGGCAGGCCTGCCCTCCTGCGGCGCCCGCTCGAGGCGGGCGCCATCATCTTCTGCACCTACCCCCTGGAGCACATGGCGGCCCGCACGCCCCGGGTCAACCCGGACGCGACCGTCACCTTGTACAACGCGCTCGCCGCGCACGCCGGGGTAAGGCGCCTGATGTCAGTCGACGATCCCCGGGTGGCCTGCGACACCCTGGTCCGCGCCGACGGGGCGCGGTTCGCCGTCCTCGCCAGTCACGCCGCCGAGGCGCTAGACGTCAAACCGGTACTCGCGCAGGGCCGCACGCTCGCTACGCTCGACGGTGAGGATGTGAGTGGAGCAGTCACCCTCGGCCCGTTGGGTATACGAGTTTTGAGGTTGTGAAGACATGCCCTGGTATGACCTCCCCCTGGAGCAGCTGCGCCAGTACCGGACGTCCACCGCCGAGCCCGCCGGGCTGGACCAGTGGTGGGCGGATCGCATCGCCGCGGCGAGGGCCCTGGCCCGGCCGCCGCAGACCGTCAAGCACGAGCCGGACGTCTACTCGCCGGTCGAGGTGTTCGACGCCGAGTTCTCCGGCGCGGGCGGCGACCGGATCAAGGCGTGGTACCTGCGGCCGCAGGCGGCCGCGCCCGGCACGCCGACGATCGTCAAGTTCATCGGCTACGGCGGCGGGCGCGGCATCCCGGCCGAGCACGTCCTGCTGCCCGCGCTCGGCTACGCGCTGTTCGTCATGGACAGCCGCGGGCAGGGGGGGCGATGGTCTTCCGGCGCCACCGGGGACGGCGCCGGGGGGCCAGAGAACTCGCTGGTCATGACGCGCGGGATCGCCAGCCCGGACACGTACTACTACACGCGGATGTTCACCGACGCGGCGCTGGCGGTGGACGCCGCGCTGGCGCTGTCAGGCGCGGAGAAGGTCGCCGTGAGCGGCCAGAGCCAGGGCGGCGCGCTCGCGCTGGCCACGGCGGCCCTGCGCGCGGACGCGGTGTCGCTGTGCCATGCCGACGTCCCGTTCCTGTGCGACATCCAGCGGGCGATCACGCTGGCCCCGCACGCGCCGTACACCGAGGTGCCGGAGTTCCTGGACCGGAACGTCGGCCTCATCGACGCGGCCCTGGAGACGCTGAAGTACGTTGACTGCGCCCTGCTCGCGCGCCGGATCACCGCGCCGGCGCTGGTCAGCGTGTCGCTCATGGACGACATCTGCCCGCCGTCGACGGTCTTCGCCGCCTTTAACGAGATCCCCGGCGCGACGAAGGACATCACGGTCTACCCCTACAGCGGGCACGACGTGCCGCCCGTCAACGAAGAGCGCAAGCTCCGCCACCTGCGGTCTGTGCTTCCTGGGGGGTAAACACCAGCCCCCCAGGCCCCCCGACCGGTACTGCCTCCGTCCGTACGCCCGGCTGCGCCGGCTGGGTTCCGGGAAACCGCCGGATCCCAGCGCGGCTCGCCGGGCCGCTCGAAGCTTCGCTCGCAGGCTCGCTTCGCCTCGCGAACACCGAGGTAGTCAGTCTTTCCTGGGGGCGCGGGGCACCCCTGCCCCTAATCGCGGACGACTACGCGGTTGGTGAGGGTGCCGATCGTCTCGATCGTGACCGACACCTCGTCCCCGTCGGTTAGCGGCCCGACGCCCTCCGGCGTCCCGGTGAGCAGCACGTCGCCAGGCAACAGCGTCATCACCGCGCTGATGTAGGCGACCAGCGACGGCACGTCCCACAGCAGCTCGCGCGTGGTCGCGTGCTGCTTGACGTCGCCGTTCACGGTGGTGGTGAGGCCCAGGTCGGAGGGGTCGGTTCCGGTCTCGATCCACGGGCCGAGCGGGCAGAACGTGTCGAAGCCCTTCCCTCGGGTCCACTGGTCGTCGCGGAACTGCAGGTCGCGCGCTGTCACGTCGTTCGCGCAGGTGTAGCCGAAGATCACGTCCTCGGCCCGCTCCTTGGGGACGTCACGGCAGAGCCGGCCGATGACGACGGCGAGCTCGCCCTCGTACTCGACCCGCTCGGTGAGCTTGACCGGGTAGGAGATCCGGTCCCCGGGCCCGGTGACCGCCGTGGACGGCTTCAGGAACATCGTGGGCTCGGCCGGCTGGTCAACGCCCATCTCCCGCGTGTGCGCGGCGTAGTTCTTGCCGACGGCCACTACCTTGCTCGGCAGCACCGGAGCGAGCAGCCGCACCTCGGCGAGCGGGTACCGCTCCCCGGTGTACCGCACGTCGCCCGGGTCCACGCCGAACGGGTGGCCGTACAACTCCGCGACCGTTAGCGCGGGCTCCCCCTCAACCACGCCATAGGCGACTCCGGCCCCCTTAGCGAATCTCGCGATACGCACGCCACTCCTCAGTCAGCTCCCGGCCCCACGCGTCCCGCTTACCCTACCGAGGCAGGCGCGCCCCGGGTCCTCGGGAAAACAGCGACACTGGGAAAAGTGACACCGTTGCCTGGGCACCGGTAACTGCCGGTATCCCTCCACCTCTGCGGCCGGCCGTACCGCGGCGTCATCCGGGTTCGCGCCGAACTCCCGCTTGGCCCGGCGCTGGCGCAGCAGGTCCCAGCACTGATCGAGCGCCTCTTCAGCCGAACGCAGCCGCTGGTGCTCCTCATCGGAGGTGAGTGCCCCGGCGGCGAGCTGGCCGCGCAGTTCGTGCTCGGTCTCGATCAGCCCGCTGATCCGGGCCAGGATCTCCTTGTCGTTCATGGCCCTACCGTATGACGACGAGCGAGTACCGCAAACCCGACCCCGGTCATATCCCCAACGGGACCGGGGCTCCTGTGGCCGGCGCACGTGCTCCGGAAGGTCAGGCCGCAGGCTCGCGCCCGGAGCGGAGCAGGCCGTAGGTGACGGCCTCCTCCAGGGCGTGCCAGGACGCGGAGATGACGTTCTCGTCGACGCCGACGGTGGACCACGACTCGCCGGAGCCGTCCGAGGACTCGATGAGCACGCGGGTTATCGCGCCGGTGCCGTGCGAGCCTTCCAGGATGCGGACCTTGAAGTCGGTCAGCTCCAGGCTGGCCAGCTCCGGGAAGGTTTGCTCAAGCGCGGACCGCAGCGCCCGGTCGAGCGCGTTGACTGGCCCGTTGCCCTCGCCGACGGCGACCACCCGCTCCCCCTTGGCGACCAGCCGGACGGTGGCCTCGCTGGTCACCGCGCCCTGGGTGGGCTGCTCGACGATGACCCGCCAGGACTCGACGGTGAAGTACTCGTGGTGCTGGCCGAGTTCGTCGCGGAGGAGGAGCTCGAAGCTGGCGTCGGCGGCCTCGAAGGTA
The DNA here is from genome assembly GCA_025935815.1 of Streptosporangiaceae bacterium. Lineage (GTDB taxonomy): Bacteria > Actinomycetota > Actinomycetes > Streptosporangiales > Streptosporangiaceae > Trebonia. The sequence goes on along the minus strand of JAICUO010000493.1, from coordinate 119 downwards.
TAGCCCTTGGCCTCGAGGTCCTTGACCTTGTCGGTGACCTTGCCGATCACTTCCTTGTCGCCGGACAGGTCGTAGCCGAGCTCGCGGCCCTTGAGCTCGACACTCGCGCGCCCGGCCAT
>JAICUO010000244.1 GCA_025935815.1 Streptosporangiaceae bacterium | reverse complement strand
GTGCAGATCCCGATCATCGCCGCCTTGCTCATCGGCGCGTGCGCGGCCAAGGCGCGGCGAGCCGTTCATTCTCATTCCGTCGAGGCCGCGCTCAGCCCCACGGCAATGTTCCCGCTCATGTTGCGCAAGCCAATGACTATCGCCATCTGCTGCGGCGAGTGCGTCCTCGGGGCCGGCCTGGTCCTGACCGCGGGCCAGATCGGGGCGGGCTTGCCCGCGACGGTCGTCCGCGGCTGCACGGCCCTATTGTTCGGCACCGCCGTGGGCGCGCTTAACGAACTGCGGCTCCGTCGTCCCAGTGCCGGCTGCGGCTGCTTCGGCGACCTGAGCCAGGCGCCAGTGAGCACCCGCACGCTTGCCCGCTCGATCTTGCTGTGCGCGGGGTCGGCCGCGGCGATCGGGGTGCCTCCGTTGCGCTTGCCGGACTCGGTAACCCAGGCCCTCGTGCTGCTCGCCGTGGGCGCCGCCGAATTGCTGGTCATCGCGGCGCTGTCCCCGGAGGTCAGCCAGCTCGTGGTCCGGCTGGGCTATTCCGACCCGTGCGAGACCCGCAGGCTTCCGGTCGCGCGCAGCGTGGCCTCCCTGCGCGGCAGCATTCCGTGGCGGTCCTACCAGCGGTACCTCACCGCGCCCGAGCCCGCTGACGTCTGGCGGGAAGGCTGCTGGCGCTTCCTCGCCTATCCAGCGGCGATCAGCGGCCGGGCGGTGGAGGTGGTCTTCGGCGTCTACCTTCAAGAGCACCGTGCCTTGGTGCGCGCGGCGGTCGTGGAGACCGTGGACCTGGTCCCGGCCAGCACCACCCCGGCGAAGGCCAGCCCGGCGAACACCACCTGGCGGCTGGCCAGCAACGCCGAGCTCCTGGCCGATAGCGGCGCCACCACTGGCCCGATGCCGGCACCGCAGTGGACCCGTGTCCCCGCTCCGACGTTCACGCCCGCCCTCGTGCCCGCGCCGCGGGTGCGCGTCGCCGCGCGGCCGGCCCGTCCGCTGGCGCACGCGGCCCCGCGCGAATCGGCCCACCTCCACAACACGGCCCCGGAGCAGCAGGTGCCGCTGCGGCGCCCGCGCTTCGTACCGCACGCGCAGCCACCCGCAGGCCAGCACCACCGTCCCGCCCGCGGCCTGCAGCGATCCGCCAGCGCCTAGCGGGTCCCTGGCCCCTGGCGGCCCCGTCAACCGCAACCCCCCCGTCAGCCTCAAGCGCTCTTCCGGTCTCTACGGCTTTCTAGGGAAACCCCAAGAACTCCCGATAATCTCGATAAACCGCTGGGCTGAGCGCGCAGGAACTTGCCGAAGTGCGGGACCGTGAACGCGATCAGCCCGCGCTCGGAGCTGTAGATGAGCCCCTTCTTGATCAGGCCATCCCGCGACGGGGAAAGGCTGGATGGCTTGCGGCCCAGTTCCTCGGCGACCGCTGACGTCGGCACCGGCTCGTCGCCGATCGCCGCCATCGCTCGCATGTACTCCCGCTCGGCGGGCGTCGCCCGCTCGTACCGGCTGCCGAAGAACCCGACGGCCAGCTCGCCCTCGGCCTCCGGCGCCGCCACCGCCACGTCGGCCGCGGTGACGGGCGAGGCGGCGGCCACGTCCCAGGTGACCTTGCCGTACGCCTGGACGAAGTACGGGTAGCCGTCGGCCGCCGCGTACAGCGCGTCGAGCGCCTCCTGCTTGAAGATCACGTCCTCGCGCTCGGCCGGGGCGATCAGCGCCTGGTCGGCGGCGTCGCGGTCGAGCCGGTCGATGCGCGCGTACCGGAACAGTCGCTCGGAGTAGCTCTTGCTCGCCGACAGCACCGACGGCAGGTGCGGCAGCCCCGCCCCGACCACGATCAGCGGCCCGCCCACCTGGGACAGCTCATGGCACGCGGCGCACAGGGCGGACACGTCCAGCGCGGGGATGTCCTGCATCTCATCGACGAACAGCGCGATGCCCACGCCCAGGTCGGCGGCGACCGACGAGGCATCGCTGAACAACTCGGTGAGGTCCACCTCAAGGTCGCCGGAGTCGGCCCGGCCCCGCGCGGCGGGAACGTCGATGCCCAGGTTCATGCTGGTCGCGCCCTTGGGCGCCCGCGGGTCGCGCAGCGCGAAGGCCTTGAGCACGCCCAGGAAGTCATCGATCCGGTCCGGGGCACGATGCCGCGGCGCGAGCTCGCGCACCGCCATGTGCAGCGCGTTGGCCACCGGACGGCGGATGGACTGATCGGGCCGGGCCTCCAGCTTCCCGGTCCCCCACAGCTTCTGCAGCGCCATCGACCGGAACGTATTCAGCAGCACCGTCTTGCCCACCCCGCGCAGCCCGGTCAGCACCATGCTGCGCTCGGGCCGCGCGCGGGCGACCCGTTCCAAGACCACCTCGAACTGCTGGATCTCCCGGTCCCGGCCGGCGAGCTCAGGAGGGCGTTGCCCGGCACCGGGGGCATAAGGATTGCGCACGGGATCCATGGATCGGACTCTATTCCTGCTTCTAGCCCCCGCCGTAGATTGACGTAGAGAACGCTACCGGCGTGTCGCTGTTTTCTCTGGCTGGCTAGTTGGCGAGGAGCGGGCAGCGGGGCCGGCGGGACCCCGGGAGAAGCTCCGGGGCCCGCGCGGGGGCCGCCCTTAATGCAGCAGGACCAGGGTGTTGACGGAGTCGTCCACGAAGTAGACGCCGCTGCCGTCCGGGGCGATGGCCAGGCCGAACAGCGCGCCGCCGCCGCCCGGGGTCACCATCTTGACGGGTGCCTGGACTCCGCGGGGGGTCGTCTCGACGAGGTTCCCGTCGCCGGAGTTGGCGGTGACGATGTCGCCGCCGGGTGCGATGGCCAGGCCGAGCGGGCCGGTCAGCCCTCTCCCGGTGGTGACCACCCGCCCGGTGCCGGCGCTGCCGCGCCGGAAGAGCGCGTCCGGGATGGCCGTGATCCGGTTGCCGAGCGTGTCGGCGACGTAAAGCGTCCCGCGCACGCCCAGCCCGACGCCGGTCGGCCCGATGACCAGCGCGTTCGGGTCGGTCTTCTCCGCGAACCCCGACCCGATGACGTCGGCGTGCAGCAGCCGCGGGCGGGCGAGCCCCTCCCGAGGGGTGGTGACGAGCAGCCGGAGCACCGTCCCGCGGTTAACCTGCGCGCCCTTAGCCGCGACGGTCCCGTTGAGGACATTGGTAACGAAGAGCACAGCCACCGGCCCGAAGTTGACCGCGGTCATGTCCCACGGGCCGTTGATGCCGTGCCCGGTGAAGGTCTCCACCACCCGGCCCTGGCTGTCGAGCACCAGCAGGCAGCCCGCCTTCGAGGTGGCCGGGTCGCCGCCGGTGGTGGGCAGGCTGCCGACCACCACCCAGCCGCCGTCCAGTATCGACAGCGCGGTGGTCAGGCCGATCCCGCCCGGGCAGGCCCGGGCCGGCCCGGCCGCGGTGATCCGGGCGAACAGGCGCACCGCCCCGTGCGGCGAGACCGACACGATCGTGGTCCCGGTGCCCTGCTGGTTAGCTGAGTTGTTGAAGTTGCTGACGAGCACGTTTCCCCTGACGAGCTTGCCCTGGCTGTGCCGGACGACCGCCACGCCGTAGGGTTGACGTCGCCGTTGGCCGGCACCGTCGACGCGATCGTCGTCAGCGTGCCGAAGCCGCCGATGAATGAGGCCGGCCGCGCCGGCGCGGCCATGGCCCCGGCGGCGAGGGTGACGCTGAGCGCCACCGAACCCGTCACCGCCAAGGTGACTCGGTTAATCATCCGCATAGTCCCCTCTTGCTCCTTCCCGGTTCCCAGAGATCTGGATCCATCGGTACCGATACAGGAGTACTGAAGGCGTGAGCAGGCGGATTGCAGCGCAGAGGCGTGACACAGGATACAGAAGGTATTCGGAGCGTAACTTAGGGATACGTGGGATTATCCCTGGGAGAGGTAAAGCTACTGGCCCGGCTCGCTGTGGCCAGCGGGGCCGTTGAGGCGCGCGAGGTAGGCGTTGTACGCCTCCAGGGAGGCCTCGTCGGCGTCCACGTCAACGGACTCGCTGATCACCGGGACCGCGCCGACCGCGCCGGGGGGAACCGCGCTCACGCCCTCACTGGTCACCGCGGCCAGGTTGACCCGGCGGGCCGTCTCCAGCCACCCCATGCCGGCCGATGGCCGCCGCTCCCGGCTCCACGCGAAGAAAACCGCCAGGATGAGCACCAGCATGATCGCCGCGCCGCCGATCCACATCACCGCGCCGCCGTCGTGCAGGTCCTGCACCGGGGAGGGGCCCCAGGGCCGGGGCTTCATCGCGTGGAACGGGTCGCTGGTCATCGAGCCGAGCACCACGCCCGTGAACGCGTCCACCGGCATCGCCAGGAACAACAGGAACAGCCGCAGCGGGTAGGCCACCCGCCAGCCGATCGGCTCCTTGCCGATCAGCGGCAGGAAGTACAGGTAGCCGACGACGAGGAAGAGCACGTGCTCGGCCTGGTGGACCGCCTCGTTGCTCTCCACGTAGCTCAGGAAGCTGGTCAGGTGCGTGCCGACGACGGTCGCCGCGTACAGGGCGGTCCCCAGCAGCGGCCACGTCACCCAGTGCACCGGGCGCGATCGCAGGGCCCGCTTGGCCCACGTGTGCACCGGATTGCGGCTGGCGTGCAGCAACAGCGTCATCGGCTGCCCGCTGACCAGCAGCGGCGGCGCGACCATGAGCAGCAGCAGGTGCTGCACCATGTGATCCCAGAACAGCGTGTCGTCGTAGCGGCCGACCCCGCTCATCGTGGCGACCACGATGACCAGCAGGCCGAGCAGGAACACCAGCGTGCGCCACAGCGGCCACGGCCGCGCCGGATGCCGGACCCGCACCCGCGCCACGCCCCACAGGTACAGCCCCGCCGCCAGCACGGCGAACGCCGTGACCACGGGCGCGAACTGCCAGCTGGTCGCAGCCTGCGTCCAGTTGAAGGGCGGCAGCGTGTCCATGCCCACGAGGGTACTCCCCGCCGGCAACCTCCTACTACGTCACGTCGTAGATCAGCCGGGCCGGGAATCGGGCGAGAATTTGTACTTCCCAGCGGGCAATTTGTGTCGTATTCGTGCTGTAGGGCGGCAGCTTTGGTTGCTAACGTTCCTCTGCCTACACCATGAAAGAGGGGGAAGCTCCGTGGCCGGGATGGTCTTCTTCACGGACAACTACTCAGACCGCAGCTCTGACGACGGATACCAATTCGAATTCTACTGCCGACGCTGTGGGAATGGCTACATGTCGCCGTTCCAGCACTCGGTCACGGGCTTCGGCGGGCGGCTGCTTCGCCTCGGCGGGGACATGCTCGGGGGCACGGTCGGCGAGAAGGCCTCGCAACTGGGCTGGGACGCCGAGTTCATGCGCGACACCGTGCGCGGCTCCACCCGCGACAAGGCCCTCAAGAAGGCCGTCGAGGACATGCAGCCCTTCTTCAAGCAGTGCCACCGCTGCGGCCAGTGGGTATGCGACCAGGTCTGCTGGAACCACGAGCGGGGCCTGTGCGCGACCTGCGCACCCCGGCTTGACCAGGAAATCGCCGGAATGCAGGCGCAGGCGCAGGTCGAGCAGCTGCACGAGAAGATTCAGAACGTCGACTGGACGAAGGACGTCAACTACCGAGATCAGGCGGTCGGAAGATGCTCCGGCTGCGGCCAGGAGACTGGCGGCGGCAAGTTCTGCCAGCACTGCGGAACCCCGCAGGCGGCCGCGCCCACCGCCACCAGCAAGTTCTGCCAGAACTGCGGCTCCTCGCTGAAGGGCTCGCGATTTTGCGGCGAGTGCGGCACCCCCGCCGCATAGCATGACCTCCGCGCAGTTCCGGATCTTCTCCGCGGCCGGCGCCGAGCTTGAGTCCGGCAGCGCCGATGCCAGCGTGTCGAACGGCACGCTGGTCATCACGGCGCCCGGCCGGCCGAGCCTGCGCGTCCCGTTCGGCCAGATCACCTCGGTCGTCGAGCCGCAGCAGTTCAGCATCGGGGTGACGCTCGCCGACGGCACCGCGATCGAGCTCAGCCGCCTCGGCGCGATGCGCACCCAGCTGCTGGCCGAGCTCAGGGAGGGGCGGGCCGCGGCCGCCGCCCAGGCCTCCGGCGCGGTAGGCGACGGCGACACTTTCCACGCAACGGTCCGTGGCGTCTGCGTTGAAGTCAACGTCTTCGAGGATGCGCTGTTGGTCCTCGCCGATGGCGCCGCGGAGCGGATCGGCTTCTCCTTCGTGACCGGGGTCGCCACCGAAAACTACTCGGTAGCCCTCACGCTGTCCGGCGGCTCCCAGCTGCTGGTGTCCCGGCTCGGCCGGCGCACCGAGGAGCTCACGGCGCTCTTGAACGAGCGGCTATCGCAGGCCAGCGGCCGGACGGCCGCGTTCCTGGGATCGCTGCTGCCCGGGCTGGACCCGATGGCGCAGCGCGCCACCGCCGGGCTGCTCCGTGACGGCATGGCGGTCCCCGCCCGCGCGCTGGACGCGATCCACCCGGAGATAAGCGGCACGCTGCTGCAGGTGGCGACACTGCCCGACCGCTTCGCGGCGGTGTCCGCGCTGGCCCGGCACGCCGACCTGGCGATCGGCTTCAAGCAGCGGACATCCGTTACCCGGCCCGCCGTCGGCGGCACCCCGTGGTATGACCACGCCGCCACCCCGCACATCGGCCAGCACGAAAGCCCCGGCGGGCTGTTCGGGCCGGGCCTGGGCGGCGCGATGGCCGCCGGGGTGATGGGCGGCCTCGGTCCTGGCGGGCACGGCCCTGGGGGATACGGCCCGGGCGGCCATGGCGCGTACGGGGGCTACGGCGGGTACGGCGGCGGCTATGGCCGGTTCGGCGGTTACGGCGGCCCCTTCGGCGGCCGGTATGGCGCCGGCTACGGCGACTACTGGGCCTACCGCGCGCTCGGCGGCGGGATGAACGTGACCCGCGCCGATGTCGCGCACCCGATGACGCCGCGCGCGGACGTCCGCCGCGGCCGGCTGATCCCGGCGACCGAGGACCTGGCCGCGCTGACCGCCTCCGGCGCGGACCCCACGGTCCTGGCGTTCGCGCTGTATTCCTCGGCGCGCGGCCGCGTCGCCTACGAGGTGCTCAACCTGCCGGAGCCGGCCACGTTCGTCTACGAGTCCGACGGGGATGCCCGCGGCGTCATCAACCGGTGGCTGGACGACACCGGCTTCCAGGCCGCCGCGGTCCACGCGGCCGGCCTGACCGCCGCGGCCAGGACCGACCCGTCAGCCGCCCTGCTCGCCCGCTCCCTGGTCGCCCAGGTCCCCCACGACGAGAACTGGCAACGCCAGATCGCCGACCTCCTCCGCTAGCCCCGCCGTCAGCAGCTAGTGCCGCTGGCGCAGGTGGCATCGAGCGTGTAGCCCGTGACGGTGAACGTCTCGGACTGGCCGCTGGTGGAGCACAGCTCGAAGCCGAAGTCGATCTGGTTGACGCCCGTCTCGGTGGTGTAACCCGCGGACTGCAGCCAGCTGAACAGGCTCCGCAGGTTCACCGACCCGCTGGTCGCGTTGGACTTGCGCACCAGCGAGACAGGGTTGTGCCCGCTGCTGTCCCAGACTTCGTAGGCCACCCCGGTCGACGGGTCGGTCCAGGTCTTGCCAGTGTCGGAGCCGGCCGGAACCTGGCGGTGGGTGTCGGTCCAGACCATGATCTCCTGGTCGTAGTTCGCTCCGTTGCGCCCGAGCCAGATGTCATAGGCGGCCTCGTAGTCGTCGGACGGCCCGGCGGTCCCCTTGTCCGAGGGCATCTGGGCGGCGTAGGTGCTGGTGAGCGTGGCGAAGCTGGCCAGCGGCACTGGGTTGTTGGACGGATTGGTCACCGTGTCCTGCGCGTCGGGGTAGCTCAGCACAGCGGTGTTGCCGGCCGACAGGTTCGCCTTGACCTGCCAGTCCGACATGCTGCTGGCCGACAGCACCTGGCCCTTGAGCGCGCTGCTGGGATTCCAGACGTCCTGGACCACGAGGGCGGCCTGGTAATTGCCGGCCCGGACGCTGTTGTTGTAGGCGCCAGACGTCGGGCACGCCCCGTTCAGGCTGCTGGTGGTGCAGGAATACGTGCCCGATGATGCCGGCGGGGTCGCGGCGGACGACGAAGTGGCGGTCGGCGCTGAGGGGCCAGTGGCCGATGAGGTGGCCGTGGGCGACGTCGACGTGCGGGTTGGCCTCGGGGAAGGCGAAACCGTCGGGGACGATGACGTGGCGGGCGTCGGCGTGGTGGGTGATGGCGCGGCCGAGGTGTGCGGCGCAGACGGCGAAGTGGCAGTGGCCGACGGAGAGGCGGAGGCGAACGTGTGCGACGGGGACGGCGATGTCACGGGCCCCTTCAGGGGGCCGCAAGCCATGACGCCACATCCCGTGAGGACAGCGAGCGCGGCCTTCAGGCGGGTACTGCCCATACGATCTTCCTTCCGTTCGGGGATTTAGAGCTGCCACCGAAACCCTAGAAGAATCCGTTATCAGTGCGTGATCATATGTTCGACCTTGTTCAGTAAAACCTGAGGCCTCTTGCGCTAGCTGAGCTACCGGATGCGCGTGAAGGAGATCGCCTCGTACCGGGTTTCGGCCTTCGGGCTGCGTCGGCGCAGGACAGGAAGCTCGGCGCGAGCGGGGATCTGGCCACGATCAATGTGCTCGTCGTCCGGGCATCGCCCGGTTCCTCGGTGACGCGAACATCGTGCCCGGCACCGCCGCGGCGGGCATGGCGAGGTGATCGCCTGGCCGGCCGGAGGCAACAACTAACTCTCCCCCGGACTCTGGATGCTTCGGCGCAAACGCGGCGCGCCTAGCGGATCGGCAACCAGAGCTCGGGGCCGGCTTGCTTGAGGCGGGTGCGGCGGGACTCCCAGCCGGGCATGGCGCGGTCGACTGTCTGCCAGAAGGCTGAACCGTGGTCGCGGTGGCGGAGGTGAGCCAACTCGTGGACGAGGACGTAGTCGACGAGGTCAGGGAGGAGTTGCATGGTCGCCCAGTGGATGTTGACCTTGCCGTCGGGCGAGCAGGATCCCCAGCGGAAGCCGAGCGGCAGGACCCGCAGTTCGGTGACGTCCACGCTCATCCGCTGCGCCCACGGGGCGACGCGCTTGCGCAACCATGGCTCGGCAGCTTTCCGGTACCAGCGGGCCAAAGCGCTTGCCGCGTCATCGACGCTATCCCTGCGCAACTGCAGTCGCCCCCGCACCAGCCGAACGGGCATCGGCGACTCGTCCACGACCAGCAGCCGGTAGCTACGGCCGAGATAGGGGAAGCCCTCACCGCTGACATACTCCCGCGGCGGCCGGGGCGTGCCTGTCGCCGCGCGCTCTCGGAGCTTCGCGTGCAGCCAAGGTCCCTTAGCCGTGATGACCGTCGCCAGCCGCGCCTCATCGAGCGTGAGCGGAACCACCGCCGTGATGGTGGCGTCGCGTTCGACGGTGAGTCCGACAGTGCGCCGCTTGTCGCTGACCGTCACGTAAACGTCCAGGTCACCGACTCGCAGCAGGCCAGGTTCCATGATCCATGGATGGTATCCCGGGCATCCTCTCGCCTAGGTCGACGGGGGGTCGTCCACTCACTGCGGAGATCCTGGTTGCCGGAGTCGGCCCCGGTTGGCCTTGATGATCTCGAAGAGCTTGTCCGCCAGGGCGGGGGCCTCGCGAGCATGCCAGATGTCATCGGTGATCAACGCGATGGTGATGTCCTTGATGAAGTCGTCTTGGTCGACGGGGTGCCGCCAGAAGTCCATCCGCGTCGTCTGCCGGACGGCCATCTCATGCAGCCGACGCGTGAAGTCCGTTAGTTGCTGGCTTCGCTGCTCGTCGGGGACCCCGTCGGTAGCGGTCTCCTCCGTCAGCAGGCCGTAGAGTGCCATCTCGACGCGGTTGAGAGCAGGAGAGCCTGCTGGGGCATCATCGTCCTTGATCTCTTCCAGCAGGCCGCCCAGGGCGAGCGCCTGCTGCTCCCAGTTACCCGTGTGCTCGGCGAGAATCTGCTCTAGGCGCTCCGATAGTCGGCGGTAGCGAGTCGGGTCCTCGTCCACGTGGACGCTGATGTGATGCCGGATCGCGTGCTCCATCTCCGAGGCGCGGGCGCGCGGGCTGAGCTTGCCGACCTGGGCCGCGTAGTCGGGTCGGTGATGGACACCGGCGGGAGCACGTTCTCCACGCCGAGCGAAGTCATGTGCTCGTCGATTAGCTCGCGGACCTTCTCGCCGTACAGGCTCGGGTCGAAGTCGCCAGCCTCTCGGTAGCGGCGGCGCGTCTGCCTGGCGATCTCGGCGAACAGCTTGGCCTGGGGCAAGTAACGCAGGGCCGCTGGCAACGGCAGTACGACGTCGATCGTGGATAGGAACGCGTCTAGCTCGAGCTCGAACTGGACCCGGAGCTGCCCGTCGGCGAGGAGCTGGATGCAGTCCTCCATCACCTCCAGCGAGTAGCCGGGGGTGAGGCCATTGCCAGTGAAGATCACCTCGACGCGGCGCGCCAGGTCCGGCAGCCGGTTCACTTGGTCCGTCAGGTCCTTGAGGTCGCCCTCGATGTCCTCAGCGGCGTACTCCCGTAGCGCGGTCGTGAGATGCCTGGTGATGCCCGCGTAGTCGATGACATAGCCGTTTCGCTTGCCGTCGGCGGGCCGGTTGACGCGGGCGACGGCCTGCAGCAATTCGGCGCCCTGCATCGATCGGTCCAGGTATAGCACCTGCTCGACGGGCGCGTCGAAGCCAGTCAGGAGCATCGACTTCACGATGAGGAACGCCGGCGGCGAAGCGTTGTTCTTCGCCAGCTCCGCGGTATCCGGGAACGGCGCGGTGAAAGCGTCTATCGCCAGCCGCTGCTTATCTGGGTCGGTCCACGGCTCGAAGTCCTTCTCGTCGTTGTGGGTGCCGATCGAGATGACGGGGACGAAATCGATGGCTTTGAGGAGATCCAGGTGCCTTGCGGCACGGACGAGGAAGGCAGTCTTGCGGT
>JAICUO010000619.1 GCA_025935815.1 Streptosporangiaceae bacterium | reverse complement strand
GTGCCCGCCCAGGGCGAAGAAGTCATCATCGGGCCCGACCCGCTCCAGCCCCAGCACCCCCGCGAACAGGCCGCACAGCAGCTCCTCGGCCACTGTGGCCGGCTCCCGCCCCGCTGCGGCCGCCACCACGTGGCCCGGGGCCGGCAGCGCCGCCCGGTCCAGCTTCCCGCTCGGGGTCAGCGGCAGCGCCTCCACGATCACCACCGCCGACGGCACCATGTACTCCGGCAGCCGGGCGGCAGCGTACTCCCGGGCCGCCACCGCCAGCTCGTCCCGGTGGACGCTGCCATCGCCGGGGCCGCCGATGTCGCCAGGACGGGCCACCGGGACGACATAGCCGACCAGCCGCCGATCGCCGGGGGCATCCTCCCGGGCGGCCACCGCGGCCTGCGCCACCCCCGGGCAGCCCGCCAGCACCGCTTCCACCTCACCTGGCTCGATCCGGAATCCGCGGACCTTCACCTGCTCATCGGCCCGCCCCGCGAACGCCAGCTGACCGCCGGCCGTCCATCGGGCCAGGTCCCCGGTCCGGTACATCCGCTCTCCGCCGGCCCGGAACGGGCACGCCACGAACCGCTCCCCCGTGAGCGCCGGCCGGCCCAGGTATCCCCGCGCCAGCTGCACCCCGGCCACGTACAGCTCTCCCGCCACCCCGGCCGGCACCGGGCACAGCCACTCATCCAGCACGAACGCCCGCATGTTGGCCACCGGCGCCCCGATCGGCGGCACGCCCTCCCCCGCCAGCGGGGGCGTCGTGGTCACCATCACCGTCGCCTCCGTCGGCCCGTACGTGTTCACCAGCTCCCGGCTGGCCCCCCACGCCGCCGCCAGCCGCGCCGGCAGCGGCTCCGCCCCCGCCAGCACCCGCGACAGCTCCGGTACCGCAGCCGGGTCCAGCACCTCCAGCAGCGACGGCACCACGCTCGCCGAGCCCACTCCCGCCCGCCGCACCAGCCCCGCCAGCCGCGCTGGCTCCCCTCGCTCCCCGCCCGCCGCGACCACCAGCGTCCCCCCCGCCGCCAGCGTCACCGCCACGTCCAGCACCGACGCGTCAAAGCTGAATGACGCGAACTGCAGCACCCGCACCCCGGGCGCCGCCCCCAGCACCGGCCGCAGCCCCACCGCCAGGTTCGCCACTCCCGCATGAGCGACCGCTACGCCCTTCGGCATCCCCGACGACCCCGACGTATAGATCACGTACGCCAGCCCGCTGCTAGCAGCCAGCCTCGACGGCACCGCCGGCGCCATCCCCGCGACCGCCGCCGCGACCGCCGGGTCGCCCAGGTCAACCACCACATCCGCGGCCAGCCCGCCCGCCAGCCCCCCGCGGGTCACCACGATCTCGGCCCCGCTGTCGGCCAGCATGAACCCCAGCCGCTCGGCCGGGTACCCCGGGTCCAGCGGCAGGTACGCCGCCCCCGCCAGCCATGTCCCCAGCATCGCCGCCACCATCTCCGGCCCGCGATCCAGGCACAAGCCCACCACGGACTCCGGCCCCGCTCCCACGGCCCGCAGGTACCCGCCCAGCCGCCCCGCCCGCCCCAGCAGTTCCCGGTAGCTCAACCAGGCTCCGTCGCAGCACACCGCGATGGCATCCGGAGCTCGCGCCGCCTGTGCCGCGAACAGCTCCGCCACCGACTCGGCCGGCAGTGGTGCCGCGGTGTCGTTCCATCCGGCGACCAGTTGCGCCCGCTCGGCCTCGCCCAGCACCTGCACCTGCCACAGCGGGGTGGCGGGGGCGTCGTGCAGCACGGTGGCCAGGTTCGCCAGGCACGTGTGCAACAGCGCGCACACCAGCGCGGGGTCACCCGGCGGCACCATGTCGGCGGTGATACCGAATCCATCCCCGGTGTCATCAACCGCGACGGCCAGCGGATAGTTGTTGGTGTCGCGCGAGTGCGCCCCGGTCATGCCGGGGATGCGCGGGCGGTTGTCGTGGCCGGGACTGTGCCGGTAGTTGAGCAGGGCGGTGAACAGCGGGGCGTCGGCCGGGACGCCGCTGGCCTGCTGGGCCAGGGCGAGCGGGGCGTGCTCGTGGGCCAGCAGCCCGGCCAGCTGCGAGCGCATGCCAGCCACGCCCTCGGCCACACTGCCGGCACCCACCTTGACTCGCACCGGCAGCGTGTTCAGGAACGGCCCCGGCACCCGGTCGGCGCCCGGCCCGGCATCCATCCGGCCGAATAGCAGCGTGCCGAACACCACGTCGTCGCGCCCGGATACCGCGGCCAGCACCCGCGCCCAGGCCAGGTGGACGATCGTGGCCGGCGAGGTCCCCAGCCCCCGGGCCAGCTCCCGCACCCGCCCGGCCACGGCGACGTTCACTGCCTGGCGGGCCCGCTGGACCGTGGTCCCGTCACCACGCACGTCCAGCAGCCCGAACGGCGCGGTCGGCTCGGTCACGTCCCCCAGCAGGCCAGCGAAGTACCGCCGATGATCTTCGGCCGGCACTCCCAGCCGGGCCTGCGCCACGAAGTCCCGGAAGGGCAGCGGCTCCGGCAGCCGGTCCCCCAGGCCCGCCAGCAACGCCGCGATCTCCCCCTGCACCACCTCCAGGCCAATGTGGTCCAAGACCAGGTGATGCCGCTGCACCAACGCCACCCAGCCCGGCCCGGGAGGACCCGCCGGGTCGGGGGCCACGTACAGCCGCAGCAGTGGGGCCTGGCTCAGGTCCATCTGCGGCTCAGCGGCGGCCAGCAGCCTGGCGGCCAGCGCTCCCCAGTCGCCGTCGCTGCCGTCGTCGTTGGGGAGGGTGACCTCGGTCACTGGCAGGGTGGCGTGCCGCCACACCACCTGGACCGGCTCGGGCAGCCCCTCCCACGCCACCGACGTGCGCAAGATGTCATGCCGGGCCACCACTTGCCCCAGCGCCGCGGTGAACTCCGCCAGCCGCGCCCGCGACTCAAACCGCAGCACGAACGACTCCAGGTACACGTCCGGGCCGTCGCCCGCCAGCAGGTGGTGGAACAGCATGCCCTCCTGCAGCGGGGCCAGCGGGTAGACGTCGGCCACGTTCGCCGCCCCGCCCGGCACCCCGGCGACCACCCGGCTGACTTGCTCAGCGGTCAGCTGCACGAGCGGCAGCATCCCCGGGGTGATCTCTGTCGCCCCGGCCGGGATCCGGTTCGGCGGCACCTCCGCCGCCCCTCGCCCCGCCGCGGCCGCCAGCCCGGCCGGCGTCGGCGCCTCGAACAGCGCCCGCACCGCCACCCGCACTCCCCGCTCCCGCAGCCGCTCCACCAGCGACACCGCCAGCAGCGAATGCCCCCCAAAGGCGAAGAAGTCATCCTCCGGGCCGACGCCGTCCACGCCGAGGACCTCAGCGAACGCCCCGCAGATGATCTCCTCGGCCACGGTGGCCGGGCCCCGGCCGTCCGCGGACGGCGTGTAGTCGGGGGCGGGGAGGGCGGCCTTGTCGAGCTTGCCGTTGGGGGTTAGTGGCAGCGCGTCGAGGACCACCATGGCGGAGGGGATCATGTGCTCGGGCAGCCGGGCGGCGGCGTGGTGGCGGGCCGCTGCCGCCAGCGCGTCCCGGTCCGCGTCGTCAGGGCTTGCGCTGTCCCGGGCGGCCGCGATCACGATGTAGCCGGCGAGGCGCTTGTCGCCGGGGGTGTCCTCGCGGGCGATGACGGCGGCCTGGGCGACGCCGGGGCAGCCGGCCAGCACCGCGGCGACCTCGCCGGGCTCGACCCGGTAGCCGCGGACCTTGACCTGCTCATCGGCTCGCCCGGCGAGCGCCAGCTGCCCGCCGGGCAGCCACCGGGCCAGGTCCCCGGTGCGGTACATCCGCTCCCCGCCCGCCCCGAACGGGCAGGCGATGAACCGCTCGCCGGTCAGCCCGGGGCGGCCCAGGTAGCCGCGGGCCAGCTGCGCCCCGGCCAGGTACAGCTCCCCGGCGACCCCGGCCGGGACCGGGCACAGCCACTCATCCAGCACGTACAGCCGGGTGTTAGCCCCCGGCGTCCCGGCCGGGACCGCGCCGCCGCCCAGCCCGCCGGCGTCCACCGGCCCGGCCACCGCGCCGATGGTCGCCTCGGTCGGCCCGTAGTGATTGGCCACCACGACCCGGTCCCCGGCGGCGGCCAGCAGCTCCCGCGCCCACCCCGGCGCGGCCGCCTCCCCGCCCAGCACCAGCGACCGGCCCGGCAGCACCCCGCTCATCCCGGCGCCGGCGGCCAGCGCGGCCAGGTGCGACGGCACCCCCTTCAGGTAGTCCACCGCCTGCCCGGCCAGCCACCCCGCCACCGCCCCCGGGTCGGCCGCCAGGGCGCCGTCCAGCACGTGCAGCACCCCGCCGGTGGCCAGCGCGGTGAAGATCGTCGTGTTCCCCAGGTCGGTCACCGGCGCCTGCAGCAGCCCGTAACGGCCCCCCGGCGTGCCCCACCCCAGCCGGGCAGGCGCCCACGACACGTAGTTCGCCAGCGCCCCGTGCGGCACCCCGGCCCCCTTCGGGGCCCCGGTGGACCCCGAGGTGTAGATCACGTACGCCAGCCGCCCGCCCGGCGCCGGCCCCGCCTGCGCCGGGGCCGCCGCCGCGACCGCCGCCGCGGTGCGCGGGTCATCCAGCTCGAACACCGGCACCCGCCCGGCCGGCAGCCCCTCCAGCGCCCCCCCGGTCCC
>JAICUO010000253.1 GCA_025935815.1 Streptosporangiaceae bacterium | reverse complement strand
GGCCGAGGACCTCGCCGGCTCCGGTCAGCGTCGCGCCGAAGCCGTGAATCACCGAGGTATCGCGCCACCACAGGCCCATCACGGCCACCGCGCCGAGGCTGATGATGGCCAAGACCACGCCGGGGATGGCGGGCCGGGCAACCCGCCGCGGCGCCCGGGCCGTCGTCGCGGTCGACGGGGCAGGGACAGTCCGGGTTATCGGGACCACGGTCGTACCTCCCACGGGTGCGTGCTGTGCGTACACCTCCGTGATACGGGAAGCGCACTCCCATGGTTTAGTTCCGGGTGGCCACGTAAGCCCGACTTAATGCTTTACCAACCAGTTACATACATTCCAGAGCCAGCGCAGAGCTACGGCCCACGAAGGGTCAGGGTCATGTCACTGGCGGCAGACACCGGTTGGGGGTTAACGCGCGCGCCCGGCCGGGTGCACGGACCCGGCCGGGTTGGCGAGTGGCGGTGCGGGGCTAGAAGGTCGCTGTGGCCAGGACGGTGCCGTCCTGAGCGACCACCCGGGCACTGCTCAGCGAGCCACCCTGCCCCCTGAGGGCGAAGTACCAGGAGCCATATCCGTGGTCCAGCAGGTCCGAGCCAAGGTTCATGACCTTCCCGTCGGACCCGATCACCTGGCAGGTCACGAGCTCGTTGCCTTGCTCCAGGTCCACTGACATGATGACCAGCCCAGCATCGCCGCTGGAGGCCCAGACGTGCCCTACCCGCTGATGACTGGCCGACATCAGCGTGGCGGAGCTCACTGCGATACCCGGCTGGACGGTGGCGACCCGCATGCCCCAGCCGCCGATGCCCGCGCCGAGGATGGCGATGGCGACCGCCGCGGTGGCCAGCAGCTGGCGTGGCCGTGAGGTGGCCCGCCCGGACCGGCTCGGGGACACCCGCCGGTGACCCGGGCGGCGCGTGCCCGACAGGCCACGGTCGGCCACCATGGGGATCGTCACGGCGCGGCCGGGGAACGATGGAGCGGGCAGGCCTGGCGCCAGGAGTCCCAGCCGGTCCAGCACGCGGGTCTCGAACCCGGCGGGCGGTTCAGCGGGGGGCAGCAGCCCGAGGAGCTCATCACCGGTCGCCATCAGCTTGTGCACGTCCTCGCGGCACGTCTCGCAGCGGTCCAGGTGCTCGATCGCGTCGGCGCGCTCACGGCCGGTAAGGACGCCGAGCGCAAGCTCGGCGGCAACATCGGCCAGCATGACGCAGCTCATGTCGTTCATCTCACTCATCGCCTACGTCCTCCGGGAGGTAGGCGGCCCGCAGTTTCTGCATGCCGTCTCGTATCCGGGTCTTGGCCGTTCCCAGAGGGATCGCCTCTAGGTCTGCGACCTGACGAGCCGTCATCCCGTAGATGCCGGCCATGGCCACCGCCCGCGCCTGCGGGGCGGGCAATTGCCCCAGCGCCTTGCGCAGCCCCGCGGCGCTGTCGCGGGCGACGGTCAGCCGCTCGGGGCTGTCCGTCATCGCGGCCAGGACCACCGGCAGGTCGTCGGGGTCCATGGGCAGCGATGCCCGGGCCCTGACGACGTCAATGGCCAGGTTGTGCGTGATTGTCGTCAGCCAGGCGCGGACGGACCCGCGCCGCGTGTCGTACACGGCGGCGTGTCGCCACGCGGATTCAAAGGCCTGCTGGGCGACGTCCTCGGCGGTATTCGGGTCGCCCGTCACGGCCACCGCGACGCCGAACACGATCCGCTGGAACCGTCGCACGAAGGCCACGGCGAGCTCGGCGTCTCCGGCTCCGAGGCCGGCGAGCAGCGCGTCATCGGGCAGCCGCTCGCCTGGTGATGCCATTTTCCCCACGCCACTATGTACGGGAGGGGGCGCGCGATGGATTGCTTTGTGCCTTAATGGCCGGAGCAGCCAGCGCGAGGATCGCCGCCCCGGCGAGCAGCAGCGCCCCGCCGCCGAACTCTACGTACAGCGATAGCACGGTATAGGGCACTTTGAGGCTTTCGTGCAGGCCGAACAGCCCGTAGTTGGCGCTGAGCAACAGCCCGGCCGCGGTGGCGATGAGCGTGCCGGCGCTGACTAGCTGCAGCGCCAGCCCGCGCCAGATCACCAGCGGGATGGCGAGCAGGATGCAGGCGATGCCCTGGGCCAGGAACAGCGGCCCGATGGTGTGGATGTCCTGGTAGCCGTCGGCCCACAGCTTGAGGTGGATCCAGGCAGACCAGATGAGCATCGCCGCGCCGGCCAGCGCCAGGATGGTTGCCGTCCAGCGAGCCGCTGGGGACTCGACGGTGCCCGGTCGGCGTAGCAGGAGCCGCACGATGGAATCGCGGCTGATCATGATTCCTCCAAACTGACGCACCTGGGGAAAGGACACGTCAGGTACTCGTTACCTGGATTGTCGTCCATAGCCCGTACACCGCGAAAGCACTGGCGGCCGCGGCGAGTGTCCACGCGGGCACTGCCCGCTTATTCTGCCGGACGGCGAATCTGGGATAGACGGCGAACACCACCAGCTGGCTGAGCCACAGCGCGGCCAGCGACGGGGTGATGAGCGAATCGTAGATTTTGTCGGGGTTGATGACCATGATCGGCGCGAAGCCCACCAGGATGGCGCCGATGCCGAAGATCACCGGGCGCAGCGGCCAGCCCGTCACCGCGGTGGCGAGCCTGCTCAGCGCCAGGTACTCGACCAGGATGACCCCAGCGACGCTGGCCGCCACCCCGATCCCGACCGTCACGCCGAAGCCGTGCCCGCCGAACGCGCTCGCGACCGTCATCCCCGGAATCGGGGTCCTCGTGAACCCCGGAAGCCCGGCCAGCGGGGCGACCGCCGCGATGATGACCACCACGGTGGCCACGTACGCGGTCAGCAGCCCGGTACGGATGATCCGGAACGAGCTGTTCGCTCCTGTTATCTTCTTACTCTCAGTCGCCACGGCGCGGCCGGCGAGCCCGCTGGCTGGCCTGCCAGCGGTCCCGCCCGCCCGCCGGGCGCCCAGGTCCGCGCTCAGGAAGAACGGGAGGCTGCTGCAGATGTACAGCAGCGCCGTCTGCCCCGAGGCAATGGCCAGCGACCCGGCGGGGGCGCTGGCGCCGAAGGTGGAGACCGGCGTGTGGACGTTGGCCAGGGTCAGCCCGCCGAGGGCGCCGGCGATCGCGAGCTGTCCGACCGCGAGAATCCCGGTGACGATGAGGGTGACGCGCCGCCCGGCGATCATCACGGCGGCGATCGTCACCGGGATCGCGATCTCCAGCAGGGTCTGGTAACGCCGCTCCCCCGGCAGCACCGCGGGCAGGGTGTCATAGACAATCTGCGCCGTGGTGTACACCAGGTACAGCAGGTAGCTGATGGTCCACAGGCCAGCCTGAGCCAGGGCGACCCGGCGGCCCGCGGCGGCCTCAACGAACCCGTACAGCCCGCCGGGGGCGTCGACCCCCCGCGCGTAGCTGAGCCAGATCCATATCGGCACGCTGAACACGACCGCCGCCGCCACCATCGCCAGTCCCGCCGAGGACTCGGCGTTCTGGGCGATGCTGGGCGCGTACAGCGCCGCGAGCGCCAGCGGGCCGCCAATTGCCGTGACGGCCACGCCGGTGAAGCCCCACAGGCTGATCGGCCGCGCGCCCGTCACGCTTTGCGGCCGACCACCCTCTCCGCCCGCGGAGCCTCTGCCCGCGACCCGGGCCAGGAACGTCGTCACCTTAGGACTTACGACCAGCCGCCGCCAGCCGACTTGCTCGTCGGAGGCGCGGCCGGAGCGGAGGAGCCGGAACCGGAACCGGAACCGGACTTGCCGGGCATGAAGCTCGTCACCGCCGCGGTCACGTCAGCGCCGGCCGGCGACACCAGGTACCACTTGCCGCCGAACTGGTCGCTGCCCTGCCCGCTGGCCGACCCGGGGCCGGAGTCGCCCGCGTAGTAGTACAACGGGTGCCCCATGTAGGTGACCTGCATTGTGCCGTCGGACCGCTTGAAGGTGCCCAGGTCACCGGACTGGGCGCCGCCTGCCGTGGTCACGGTCCCGGTCGCCGTCACCGCGGGCCACGCGCCCAGGCACGTGCCATCGCAGGTGGACTTGCCACCGCTGTCCTTAGACCACAGGTACACGGCCTTCCCGGATCCGTCGGTGAGGACCGTGCCCGCGGACGTGGACGCCGTCGTGATGACCGTCGATCCGCTCAGGTTGCCGCCGCTGGCGGAGGAGGCTCCCCCGGCGGCGGCACCGCTCGCGGGCGGCGTGCTGCTGGTGCTCGCGCTGCTGCCGCAGGCCGCGGCCAGGAGTGCGGCCGCCAGCCCTAGCCCCAGCCTGGCGGGCACCGGAACCCGTCCTGGCATTGAGATGCTCATGAATATCTTCTCCCTATTGGGGCGGTGAGCTGGCTCTCTCCGGTGCCCGCTCCCCGCAGGTGTGTCGAAGTAATTACGGATCGGGAGACGATCTTGGATTGGACGCGGCCGGCGTGTGCTAGCTCACGCGGGGCCGGATCACGCGCGTTCTGAGAGGTCAGCCGCGCGTTCTATACCGTGCGAGACTGGGGGGAAATGTCACGAGAGGCCCGGAGTCGGCGGGGGGTTGGCCTGGGGCGCCGGCGCGATTCACCCCAGCGTCACCGCCGCCGACACATAGGAGGGGCTCCGTCCCCCTATCACCCCCCGGGGAACAGGCGGGCTCCCGTCAGGTTGTGCCTGCGCACAGCGCGCGCGGGCGGGCCTCCCGGAGGCGGGCGGGGCGTTGTTAGCATGCGTGCGGACAGCGGCCCCGAAACTTAAGCCAGGTGACTCCATGAGCGCTAAGAACCTGCAGGATGTACTGGACAACGCGGGTAATACCGTCGAGTTGCTGCGCAACTCGCAGCTGGGTGCCTACATCTACCCGGTGGTGCCCGCGGAGTTCACCAACTTCCGCCGCGAGGTGATCGCGTGGCGGAAGACGGCCGTGCTGTATGACCAGACGCACCACATGCACAACCTGTTCATCTCCGGGCCGGACGCGCAGCGCCTGCTGTCCGACACCGGCATCAACAGCTTCGCCAACTTCCCGGTCGACACGGCCAAGCAGTTCGTGCCGGTTGGCCCGGAGGGCGGTGTCATCGGCGACGGGATCTTGTTTCACCTGGCGCCGCAGGAGTTCGTGTTCGTGGGCCGCGCGCCGGTGGCGAACTGGCTGCTGTACAAGGCGAGCTCGGGCTACAACGTGGAGCTGACCCTGGACCCGCGCTCGCCGTCGCGCCCGTACGGCAAGCCGGTCAGCCGGTCGCTATGGCGGTTCCAGATCCAGGGGCCGAACGCCTGGGCCATCATCGAGAAGCTGAACGGCGGCCCGCTGGAGCAGGTCAAGTTCTTCCGCCTGGGCACCCTCCCGGTCGCCGGCAAGCAGGTCCGCACGCTGCGGCACGGCATGGCGGGCGCGCCCGGCCTGGAGCTGTGGGGCCCGTATGAGGACTTCGACCTGATGCGGGACGCGATCTTGGAGGCCGGCGCCGAGTTCGGCATCGAGCCGTGCGGCGCGCGGGCGTACTCGTGCAACACGCTGGAGTCGGGCTGGATCCCGTCGCCGCTGCCGGCCATCTACACGGCCGCGGAGTTGCGCGGATACCGGGAATGGCTGCCGGCCGACGGGTACGAGGCGACCAACGCGATCGCCGGGTCGTTCGTGTCCGACGACATCAAGGACTACTACACCAACCCGTGGGAGCTGGGCTACGGCTCGTTCGTCAAGTTCGACCACGACTTCGTCGGCCGGGACGCCCTCGCCGCGATCGCGTCCGACCCGTCGTCGCAGCGGCGCAAGGTGACGCTGGCGTGGGACGCCTCCGACGTGGCCGCCCTGCTCGCCTCCCCGGTCATGGGCGACGGCCCCGGCTACCAGTTCTTCGACCTGCCGAACGCGAACTTCGGGTCGTCCAGCTTCGACTCCGTCGTGGACGCCGGCGGAAAGGTCGTCGGCCTGTCCATGTTCACCGGCTACAGCGCCAACGAGCGCAAGGCGCTGTCGCTGGCGACGGTGGACCCCGACGTCCCGGTCGGGGCCGAGGTCCGGGTGATCTGGGGCGAGCCGGACGGCGGGTCCGCCAAGACGACGGTCCAGCCGCACGAGCAGCTCGCGGTGCGTGCCATCGTCTCGCCCGCGCCGTACTCGGCGGTGGTCCGGGAGAGCTACCACGAAGGCTGGCGGTCCGCCGCGGCCAGCAAGGAGATGTGATGGCATTCGCGGTGCGCGACGGCTGGAAGGAAGAACCCGAATCCATCACCGGGGCCGAGTACGTCGAGCCATCCGCTACCGCCCTGCTGCAGCCGGGGCAGCGGGTCGCGCACCTGTTCCCGCGCAGCGTCATGGAGGAGTACGTCCTGCAGCGGGTTACCGGCCGGGTCTGGTGGGTCGGCCGCCACTTCTACAACGCCCTGTTTTACGTCGGCGAACACGGCGTGCTGCTGCTCGACGCGCCGCTGGGCTCGGACGCCGCCATCTTGACGGCGGTCGGCGAGGTGACGAGCCTGCCGGTGACCGCGATCTGCTACTCGCACTTCCACGCCGATCACGTCGGCGGCGCGCGCAAGCTCGTCGCGGCGCTGGAACGCCCGCCGCGCGTCATCGCCAGCGAGCACACCGATGCCTGGATGCGCGCGTTCGGCAGCGACCTGCCGCTGCCCACCGACGTCGTCCGGTGGCCAGACGGCGCGACCGAGTTCGAGGGCACCGAGGTGCGGCTGGCGGGCCTGCCCCGGCCCGGCCATTCCATCGACCACTGCACGTGGCTGCTGCCCGCCGAGCGGATCGGGCACTCGGCCGACCTGATCAACATCGACCAGCTGCCTTTCGGCGGATTCGCCGGGCAGGACCCGCTGGTGCTGTTCCGGCCCAACCTCCAGTTCGCCCGGGACCTCGACTTCGACTGGTTCTCCGGCGGGCACGGCAACGTCGGCGAGAAGTCCGACTTCGACTTCTACCTCGGCTACCTGGACGAGGTCGCCCGGCTGGTACTGGAGGAGGTGCCGCGGCCGGACTTCACCCCGGACCTGTCGCAGACCGACTACCTCGATGACATGGACGACGCGGCCAAGAACCGGCTGCTGTCGGAGGTCGACAACCACTTCGGGTTCTACCTCCACGGCCGCCAGATCGCGGCGGGCGAGGAGGTGCGCCCGCCCGCCGGTAACCCGTTCATGGCCGGCCCGGTCGGCGAGTGGGCCGCGCAGCGCGCGAAGGCCGTCGACGAGGCGGTCCCCCGCATCATCGAGCGGCTGCGCCCCGCGTACGGCCGCATGTACAACTTCGACCACGCCCAGCCGGGCAACGTGCGGCTGATGGCCACGGCCATCCAGCCGACGCTGCCCAACCGTTAGCGGCTCCGCAGGACGCGCCAGCTGGCCACTGCCGCGCGGGGCGGCGGGAACGGCGCAGGCGGCCCGCAGTCGTTGGGCCGGATGCGGATGTTGACTGTTACTGTTGCGCTCCATGACGAGCGAGCGGGAGCATCTCAGCTGGCAGGCGTTCGGTGACGCGTCCCGGCAGATGGCCCGGGCGATCGCGGATGACGGGTTCCGGCCGGACGTGATCCTGGCCATCGCCCGGGGCGGGCTGTTCTTCGCCGGGGCCTTGGGGTACGCGCTGGCGGTGAAGAACCTGCACGTGATGAACGTCGAGTTCTACAACGGGGTGGGCAGCACGCTGGACATGCCGGTGATGCTGCCGCCGGTGCCGGAGCCGGTCGACTTCTCCGCCAAGAAGGTGCTGATCGCCGACGACGTGGCCGACTCGGGGCGCACGCTTGAGCTGGTCTACAGCTTCGTCCGGGACTACGTGGACGAGGCGCGCACCGCGGTGATCTACGAGAAGCCGCGGTCCATCATCAAGTGCGACTACGTGTGGCGGCGGACCGGCTTGTGGATTAACTTCCCGTGGAGCAGCCAGGAACCGGTCGTGCCGGGGCTTGGCTCCTGACACCGGGGTTGCGGTCGCTGACGGGTGGTGACTGTCGGGAATGCCGGGCGTCGGAATGCGTTATATGGCGAGCGGAGACAACCGGTCAAACCGCCTAACCGAGGAGCAACAGTGAGCACCGTCGCCCTGACTGAGGACACCTTCGAGGAGATCGTCACCAAGGAGGGCATCACCCTGGTCGACTGGTGGGCGTCGTGGTGCGGGCCGTGCCGGGCATTCGGGCCGGTTTACGAGGCGGCGAGCACCCAGCACTCCGACATCACCTTCGGCAAGATCGACACCGACGCGAACCAGGGGCTGGCCGGCGCCGCGCAGATCACGTCCATCCCCACGCTGATGGCGTTCCGGGACGGCATCCTCGTCTTCTCCCAGCCGGGCGCGCTCCCGGCCCCGGCCCTCGAGCAGGTCATCCAGGCCGTCCGCGACCTCAACATGGACGAGGTCCGCGCCGAGATCGCGGCCCAGGCCGGCAGCCCCGTCCAGTAACGCCTGCGCGGTGCGGACTGACCTGCGGCATACCGGATCCTGCCTGCCTTCGCTGCCCGTAACAGAGCCGAAGGCCGCGGATCGCTCCGCGGCCTTCGAACTCACCCCACTCCACGCCATGCCAAGGCACAGCGGCCCCCGCCTTAGAACTGGTCCGGTGAGGACACTGCCTCGGCGACAGTGACCTCCGGCGGCGCTGGGTCAGCGCCGATCGAACCAATGAAGGCATGCAGGCCAGGATCGGCGAAGAACTGCTCGAAGTGCCCGGCGGACTCCCACTCGTCCACGACCACGACGAAGCCGTCACCGACCCCGAAGCGATGGTGGATCGCCCCGACAGCCTTCGCGCTGTCCGCGATCTTCGTGAACTCATCCGCCCGGTCGGTGAGAGCCTGACGGAACTTAGCGGTGTCTCCCTGGAACTTCGCGATGGCAATAACGCTCATGATCTCGGGCCCCTCCCCTGCCCTTTGATGCGCTGAGGCGCACCCCTTCTGAAATAGATACGTCACCGGTGCCGGGGGCGGATCACCGTGACGCCGATGAAATTGCACGAGTTGCATTGCAGGCAGCCGGGAGGCGCTGTTAGCGTTGCGGCGTGGTGGGCAGTGATGCACTCCTGGCGGCGCGACTCGCGGCCGGAGATGACCATGCCCTGACCGAGGTCTTCGACCGCCTGGCTACCGCGGTATACGAGGGCGCGGTCCGCGTACTCGGTGACGAGTCCGCCGCCCAGGACGTGGTACAAGATGTGTTCGTGGAGCTGTGGAGCCGCCCTGGCCGGTATGACCCGGACGCCGGCCCGCTGCGGTCCTACCTTGTCATGCGAGCCAGGCATCGTGCCGTAGACGTGATCCGCAGCGAACTGCGCCGGGTGGCCCGGCAGGAGCACAGCTACCGCCTCGCGCTCCAGGAGCCAGATCCCTCACCCCACGACGAAGTGATCGTCTCGGAGGCGGCCGCCGCCGTGCGGGCGGCGATGGGAATGCTGCCCGAGAGCCAGCGCCGGATCGTGGAGCTGGCCTATTTCGGCGGGCTGACCTGCCGGGAGGCCGCGAAGGCGGCCGGCATCCCGGAAGGAACGGCCAAGTCGCGGCTGCGGCTGGCGCTGGCCAGGCTCGAGACCGTGCTGGATCGCCAGTTGCTGGAGCCGTCATGATCGGCGGCGGCGGAGGGGCGGCGCTTCCGGCCGGGCTGCGCGAGCGGGTCCTGGCGGCGTCCTTGGCGGCACGCGCGGCCGGGCGGTCATGGCCGCTGGCGCCGCAGATAACGGGCGCCGAGGCGTTCGCGCGCGCGGCCAACGCTTTCGACGTGCTGCTGGGGGCGTTGCGGGAGGAAGACTGGGTGAGGCCGGCGCTGCGCGAGCTCGACGTCCAGGGCCTGGTCGGGCACCTGACCGGGGTCGAGGAGGACATGCACCGCGCCCTTGCGCTGGACCCCGAGGTGGCGATGGCCAGCCACGTCGCGTCGACCCAGCCCGCGGCCGACCGCCAGGCCGGGCGCGCTGTCGCGCAGACCCGCGCGGAATGGCGGCGCGCGGCCGATCGCACCATTGAACTCGTGCGTGCGAGTGGCGATCCTGGTGCCGAGGTCGCCGTGCACGGCATGCGGCTGCCGCTGGATTTCCTGCTGATTGCCCGGGCGTTCGAGCTGTGGGTCCACGAGAGCGACATCCGCCGGGCCGTCGGGCTGCTCCCGGCGGTACCCGATGAGTCCACCCTGAGCCTGATGACCAGCTCCGTGGCGGGGATGCTTCCGCTCGCGGCGGCCCTGACCGGGGTGCACGAGCCGACCAGCGTGCACCTGGTGCTGACCGGGCCGGGCGGCGGGACGTGGGATCTGTCGATCGGCTCGGGCTCGGCTGCTTCGGCCACCATGATCGTGACCGACGCGGTCGGCTTCTGCCAGCTGGTGGGCAACCGGGCCGCCCCTGATGACCTTGAGCTGTACATCACCGGTGACTCCGGCCGGGCCGCGCGAGTGCTGGCGGCGGCCTCGGCGCTCGCCCTGGACTGAGCGCCTGGGTCGCGGCGGGAAGCGTTTTCGTCCTGCGGTCGACGTGCCCGTGAGTGGTCGGCGCGGGCGGTTAGCTCGCGGCACCGATCACACGGATCCCAGGGCACCGTGAGCAACTTCAGCCTCGCCGACATCTTGGCTTTCTGCTCGGCATTACCCTCTCCCAGGCGCCAGCATGCACTTTGGCTCGATTCGAGCCGGGTGTGCCGCCCTCCGCCCGGTCCCCCCGAGGCT
>JAICUO010000347.1 GCA_025935815.1 Streptosporangiaceae bacterium | reverse complement strand
TCGACCTGCCCGCCGCGCAGCAGCGCGGGCCGCGCGTGCAGCAGGCCGACCAGCAGCTCATGCCACGGGTGCCCGCCGAGGAAGTGCCGCCAGTCCCCGTGCTGCAGGCCCCCGACGCTGCCGAAGTAGTAACCCGCGCGCGGGCTGTCGTCGGGGACGGCGGTGACCACCTCACGAGGGACGCGGGCGAGGGTTGCCTCCAGCGCGTCCAGGCACTCGTCGATGACCTTCCCGTTCACGTGCTCGGCGACCAGGCAGGTCGTCACGTGCCGGACCAGGCTCGGGTGCTCCAGCCCCTTAGGCGGGTCGCCGGCGAGCTGGCGCCGGGTCTTGCGCCACCAGTCGCTGCCGGTGAACGCGGTCAGCGCGCGGATCAGCGGAGACTCAAGCGACGGGTCGACGGGATGCGGCTGGGCGAGGACGTAGGCGCGCAGCGCGTCCAGCCCCTCATCTTCGCCGCGAAGCCCGGCCGGCCGGGCGTCCCACCAGCCCCGGAACACCTCTCCGAGCACCATCGGGGCGACTAGCGGCCCGGCCTCCCGCACCGGATCGTCGGTGGCCAGCCACGGAGAGCCGAAAGGCGAGGGGAAGAACCTCACGTCGCCCAGCAGCATCTCCTGATTGCCCTGCCACCCGGATATCGTGACCGGCACGTCGCGATTGTCCCGGGCCAGGCCGTCCAGCGCCGCGAGCGACCGCGCGGCCTGGTCGCCCGGCCGGGCCGGGAGCTTGCCGAGCCGCGGCGGTGATGGCGGCACGCGGTTGCCAACCAAGGTGAGGTGCAGGTCCTCGATCGGCCGGTCAGGATCCGGTGCGCGGCGAGCCGCAGGCAGGGCACCGGAAGCCTCCGCAGCGGCGGTGCCGCCAGGAACCCCCGTGCCGCCAGGAACCCCAGTGCCGCCAGGAATTCCAGTGGCCGCCCGGTCCGCCGCGCGCACCCGGTCCCTCGGCACGTCATGGCCGCCGCCGCCGATTACGCGCAGCAGTTCCGCGCTCGCGTCCCGCTGGCGCTTGTCCTTGCTGGCGGCCAGCCGCGCGGCGGATTCGCGCGCGGCCGCGGCCGGCAAGGACGCGAGCAAGGTGAGCGCGCCGCGGCGGGTGTCGGTCGCCGCCCGGGTCAGCAGCGCCTCGATCGCCGGCGCCTCCGCCGGGGCGAGCCTCGCCTTCGTCAGCGCCCGCAACGCGGTGTCCCTGACGCGGGAGCTGCGGTCACTGAGCAGGCTGATCATGACCGGGCGGAGCTCGGCGGTCATCTCGCGGGCCCGGCCGGCCCGGCGCTCCCACCACGCGTCCCCCGCTATCAGGGACGCCACCATCCCACGGCCAGCTGAGTCCATCAACGAAAGCCACGGCAACAGCTCGGTGACCGGCCGGCTGCCGAGGAAGCGAACGATGCTGCCGGCCGCCTGGGCCTGCCCGATGGTGACCGGCGCCTCCTCGACGCCGAGCTGATAGCCTCCCGCGGGCTGGGCCGGGAGCCTTGGAATGCGCGTGGCCTGGGCGTCGAAAGCGGCCGGGGCCAGCTCCGCCGCGCTGTCGGCGGCCGCCAGCAGCGTGGCGGCCAGCGCCGCGACACGGATATCAGGGTCGCCGATCGCGGTGGTGAGCAGCGGGAGCGCGTCGGCCAGGCCGGTCGCGCTGGCGTAGCGGATCGCGGCCGCCCGCAGGTCAGGCGACGGCGAGCCGGCGAGGACGCGCGCCTGCGGGATGGTCGCCATCACGTCGGTCATCCCGCCGGCGGCCAGCGCGATGAACGCCTCCCACGGATCCGGCCCGGCCAGCGCCGCCTGTCGCCGCGCCGGCGAGGCGCGGAACTCCGCCAGCGTGCGCAGCCGGGCCTCGGTCCGCGGGGTCTCGTCGATGCTGGCGGTGAACCCCAGCCATATCCCGGCCGCGCGGATGGCGGCGGCGAACCGCAGCATCTTGTGGTCCAAGACGACGGCCAGCATCCGGTCGAAGGCCGCCGGGTGCCCCTCATCGGCCGCCTCCAGGATCGACTGGCGCAGCCCTTCCTGGCGCTGCGCCGCGAGCAGCAGCCGCTCCATGAACTCCCAGCCCTCCGGCCGGGAGGCGCCGAGCAGCCCGATGATCACGTGCCGCCCCATCAGGCCCGCCGGGTGCTCGCCGCCGCCGATCTCGATCAGCGTGGTGAGCACTTCCTGGCCGGCCGGGCCGCCCAGGTCGATCGCCGAGGCGAGCAGGCCGCCGATCACCTGCGCGGACCGGTACCAGTAGCGCTCGCTTCCGGCCAGGTAGCCGCCCCAGATGGCCAGCCACGCGGGGTCGGCGGGGTAGGGGCCGGCCGCGGTCACCAGGTGCGCCAGGTCATCGGAGCGGCCGTCGACGGTCAGCCCGGGGCTGTGCGCCGCGCGGAACGCCTTGCGGTTCCAGGAGCGCTGGTACGGCCGCTGCTGCGCGTCGGCCCACCACCGGGCCAGCGCCGGCCCCAGTCCCGGGTGCAGCGCCGTCATCACGCGCTCGCGATCGGCGGCCGCCAGCCCGTCAAGCTCCCGCGCGGCGGTCCGCTGGCGGGCCACCTGCTCCTCCGAGCCGACCCACGTGCCCTCGGGCAGGATGAAGGCGGCCGCGATCCCCCGCAAGGCCCTGGGCAGCGCGGCCACGCGCTGGTCGGCCCGGGATCGCCACGCCGGGTCGCGCAGCGCGTCCAGCCGCGCGTCCGCCTCTTCCGCGGTCGCCATCCTCAGCCCCCCGCCAGCGGCACCAACCGCAGGAATAGCAGGGCCGCGCCGTCGGCGACCTCGACGTCGGCGTCCTCGGTGAGCTCGTCGTCGCCCACGAAGACCTTGAAGAGCCCATCCCCGAACGCGAGCAATGCCGTCTGCACCGCCCTGGTCACTTCAACACCGCTCACCTCGGCTGGCGTGGCCTTACCGGGGTCCTCGTCCCGCGGCCCGCCGAGCCGGACCGCGCCGAGCGCCAGGTCTTCCCGCAGCGACTTGCCGGTGAGGACGCGGACCAGGCTTGCTTCCTCGACGCGGGCCTGGTAAGCCGCGACCTCGGCGGTCACTGACGCCTCGATGAGCTGCCGGGCACTCACCGGCCCGGACGGCAGCTCTAGCTCGAGGCCGTGCTCTCGCACCCCCGCGCGGCGGTGCCCGGTTACCGTGGCTGATACCCGAACCGCGACCGTCACGCCGATTCTCCCGTCTCGCCTGACCCTCGTTGTCAGCCCCACATTAGGGGGCAGGTCTGACATTCCAGCCGGGTTCGCTCACGTTCGGCGGCGTGCCCGCGGGCGAACGCCCGCCACGCCCAGCTCCCCGCCCGCTGTCGTCACCCGCGCCCCGGCGCTGGATCGATCCCACCGCCGCCCAAACCACGCGGCGAATGCGCGTTTGCCCCGTTCCCGCGGTAGGACCCCACGATCGAGGCTCGGGTCAGCACCGTTCAATCGGCGATGATCATACCTGGTAATGCCTTCTGAACCGGTTGTAGGCCTGGTCGGAGAGCAGGTCGCGAGCCCGTCCGATGAGCTCCGCCGCGACCGCGTCGCTGCCTTCGCGGCGTATCATTCCCGCCACGTTGAGATAATAGCGGGCGAGTATCTCCGCGCCGTCCGCATTGCTGATGACGCCACGGTGAACACCCATTTCTATGGCCTCACGCAGCCCGCCTGAAATGACATTCGCGCGTAGCCTGTTGAACGCGTCGATTCCGCCAGCCCGTTCCCGTGAGCTGCTGCCCCTGTCCGCGGTAAGTATCCGGTAACGGCTCGGCGTGTCGGGGGTGAACAAGATCTCCGCGCCGGAGGCAGAATAGCGCAGCCATGTATGCATATCCTCATGGAAGCGCGCGTCCTCGGGGAAAGGGAAGGCCTGGGCCAGGCGAGTGGTCACGCTAAGCGAGCTTGGTATGGTGAGATTGTCGCGGTCCACCGCGAGTTCGATCCAGAGCTCTTTCCCGCTTAGCGGCCTGGAGTCGAGGTCGCGCAATATTATCTGCACCCCGGATACGAGGTCCGGGAGAGGTATCTCGGCTCCGTCGGCGTCGACGACGACGAACGTCGAATAGACCACGGCGGCCCCGGTACTGGCGATCAGGCGGCGCGCCACCTCGACCCGTTTCGGATGGGCCTCGTCATCGGAGTCGAGGAAGCACACGATGTCGGCGCCGAGCTTGCCCGCCCATCGGATTCCGATGTTCCGGCAGCAGCCCGGGCCTCGGTTGTCCTGCTGCCGTACGACGCAGATGCGAGGATCACTCGCGGACAGTTCCTTGAGCCACACGGCGCTACGCGGGTCCGGCGACGCGTCGTCGACGATGACCAGTCGCAGGTCATCATCGGTCTGGTGCAGTGCGCTGGCCACGGCGCGGCGCAGCAGCACCTCGTCTTGGGGAGCGGCGTCGGCCGAGTAGAAGGGCATGACGAACGCGGCGGGGGAGGCGGCCATGTCAGCTGATCCGCGACGGTACGGCCATCGCATTGCCGACGAAGATATCGATATAGCGCCTTATGCTGGCTACTATCCGGTCCTCAACCAGTTGCTCAGGGTCGGCGTGCAGCGCGGTGGCCCGTACGTTCGCGAACAACGCCTCGCGGGCCTGGGTGATCGCCGGGTGTGAGAAGAAGTAGTGGCCCCCGATTTTCGCGAGCAGGTGATCGTCGGCCGAGGCCCCGTGCAGCCACTTGGCGGCCCGGCCGGACACCATGACCAGTTCGGTGAGCTTGCCCGCGATACCGCTGGTAGCCACGGGAGGCGCCCCCATCGACTCCAGATCGGCCAGATCGAGGAGCGCGGCTGTCTCCGCGTGACCGAACTCGGGAGCGACGTTCGCCATGCCGATGCCGCAGCGTGCGTGCGACCGGAGGTCTCCGTCGGCCAGGTAGTCCGCGTTGTGTTCCTTGAATACGAGCCCGTGCTGCCTGGCGATCGTGGCCAGATGCCGGGCCGAATCCTCCCGGAACTCTCCGACATTACGGTCCAGCTTTGCCCAGGTGCCGGTATTGGCCACCGCGAACAGCGGTACCGGGAGGTCGTGGCGACTGAGCTCGGCAAGCAGCGACTCAAGGAAGAACTCAAACTCGGCGGGCGGGGTGACCTGGCCGTTCGCCTTTTCGAGACTTACCTCGTAGTCGATGCTGGGAAGGTCGCGAGCGATGCGATGGCCCTCCGCCCCTCGCATGAGCTCCACGATCCGCTGGACGCCCAGGTCGACCGGAATGTCATCGTCTAGGAAAGGGTCCTTGGCCACATCGATGTGCAGACAGTGAAAGCCCGCGTCGATGTCGCCGTGAAGTGAGCGCAGCGCGCGGTCGCGCGCCAGCGGCCACGGAATGCGCGATCGGTATTCTTCGTCTCGCTGCCATGGACCGCCATGGTCACGGCCGACGAACCACTGGGCTTTGCCGGGCCAGCGGCCGGCCTCTTCGCGCACGAAGCGGACCAGCCCGGCCTGGTCCCAGCCTTCGACGTAGCCGCCGCCAAGTTCCGCGCCCTCGACCTGGTTCCGGCTCGCGATGAACACGGCCAGCGTGCCAGTCTCGGCCGCCGCGCGCAATCCTGCCCGGACCGTGGCGGCGCTCATGGGCCCGATGCCGAGTATGGTGGGACTAGAACCGGAGAAAACGTCCGCAAGCCGCATTGTCATACCTCTTTATGAAGATTCAGTCCGTTTGCTGAGGGTCACCAGGGAGGTCGCCCCCCGGTGGCCAGCACTGACGGCCACCTCTCGCTGGGTCTCGCGCAGGCGGGAGCGGAACGTGCTGAAATCAGAGCCGAAGAACAGGGACCCGGGTGTTATCGCGTCCACGCCGGCGGCGATCAGCCGTGGGAGCGTGTCGCGACGGATTCCCCCGTCGGCCTGGATCAGGCAGGCATAGCCGTGCGCGTCGATCTCCTCGCGGAGTTCACTGATGACGGCAAAGGCGCCGGGGTTTATGTCCACGCCTTTTATCCCGACCTCTGTCCCCATCACGAGCACGACGTCGACTTCGGCGAGATCATCGCGGTAGGCGCGCCAGTCCTCGCCCAGGAGCAAGGCCAGGCCCACCGACCGGCCCAGACCACGGATTTTCCGCTTGATTTCCGGCCAGTCGGAGCACGTTCCCGGGTGGAACAGGAATGTGTCCACGACCGGTGCATAGCGAGTGACACAGCGTTCCGGGTTCTCCGTCATCATGTGCGCCTGGAACGGGACGGGCACGTGAGGCTTGACGGCCGCCAGGATGTCGGGGCCGAAGAGAAGCTCGGGCACGAAATGGTTGTCCATGATGTCGAAGTGGATCGAATCGCAGTGCGGCGCCGCGGCGGCCAGGCTCGGGCGCAGTGCGCCCAGGTCGGCCGACCACGCCGATGCGGACACGTGGACTTCCCTCACTCTGATTCACTCCTGGCCAGGTAGTCGAGCACTCCGGCGGGGCCGGGCGCCCGGGCGGTGCGGATGCCGGGACGGCTGGCCGCTGGTCCGAAGTTGACGGCGCGGACACCCGGTGGCAGCGCGGCGAGCATGCGCAGATCGGCGTCGAGGTCGGGTGGCGAGAACTGATCCCCCCAGACCTCGATGCCGTCCCAGTCCCCCGCGACCTGGCCGTCCGGCATCGTCAGCCGGTAGGTCGTCCCTCCCCGGGGGGACAAGGGAGTCAGCAGGCGGCTCAGCGGGAGGCTCTTATCCACGCCCCGGGCCACGATGTCGATCCCAAGGTGGCCCGCCCGGCGAGCCTCGACCGACAGGCCCGCCTCGCCCAGCCGGTCGTTGAGCGTCGTGACCAGTTCCGCGCGCCGATCGGCGGCCGGATGCCCGGGAAAGTCCACCGTGACCTGCACCCCGCGATCTTCGAGCAGAATGCCGGGAGAGGGTGCGGCGATGCCATGATCGTTCAGCACATTGGTGACGATCGTCAGCACCTTGCGGAAGACGCCCTCCATCGCGGCGCTCTCCCGCACCGAGAACAGCGGCGTGACCACCCGGCGCCCGGCGCGGTCGTAGCCGAAGACCTCGGCGCCGTGGCAGTGCCCTACGAGGATGCGCCTGCGCAATGGCCGCGGGAACGCGCGGACGACACGACGTTCGATGTTCCCGATGCCCTGTCCCGATACGAGAAACAAGTTCGTGCCCTTGCCCAGCAGGCGCGTCAGGGCGTGCGCGAGCGAGGCCGAGATGTCGCGGAACGGCGGTGCCAGCGTGTCGTCCACGTCGGAAACGACCAGTGTCACAGAATCGAATCGCGGTGCGAGCGGCACCGCCGGTCCCCGGCTAGTCACGGCCCGGCCGCCCTCCTGTTCAACAGATAAGCACTTAACCGATATAGTAGATAAGACAACGGCAGCCACGGTAGGCGCTTATCGTTCCTTGCGTTGTTTTGAGCTAGCGCTGAACGCGATCGGGAGGCTTGCTGACGCTGGGTCCGGCAGTCTCGGAGAAGACTGTCCCCCGGCCGTCTCCGTATGTTTGCCTTCGACAGCGGGGCCAGCGAAGACAGTGAGGTTTTGCCGGAGCGCACTCGCGCGGTCACCGGGGACCCGGTGCGGGTGCGCCGCCATATCACCAGACCATCTGTCTCGAAGTGAAAGAACTGGGCGAGGTCAACATGGTGTCTATGGCACGTCTGGCCGGCATGGTCCGCGAGTCGGCTGACCAGCGATGAGCAGTGACACCGAGACCGGTCAGCGCCGCCGGCGCCGGGTGCGGCTGACCCCGGTGCGGTCGATCCCGGTCGAGTTCACCGGGGAGCGAGCCGGCGAGGGGCCGCTCACCCTGGCCCAGCTCGATGTCTACAGGTGGACGAGCGCGACCCCCGACCACCCCTACGCGACTTTGTACGCCGAATTCCCGGTGCCGGCGATGGTGTCGGTCGATGACGTGGCCGAGGCGGTCGCGGTGCTGATCGCGCGGCACGAGTCCCTGCGCACCGCTTACCTGCCCGGCGAGCAGCCGCGCCAGCGGGTCGCGGCGGCCGGCATCCAGCTGCTGGAGGCCTGTTCGCTCGGCGAGGGGAAATGGGGGCCACAGCACCACTGCGCAGTGGCCGAGGCGCTCGTCTCGTGGCTGCGCGAGTCGCCCGATCCGGCGCGGCGCCCGGTGCGCATGGCGGTGGCCATCGCTCCCGGCGGCGGTGATCAGGTCATCGCGTGCGCTGCCGCGTTCTCGCACCTGGCGGTGGACCGCGACGCGATCGGGATACTCCAGCGTGATTTCGCCGGCCTGCTCGGCGATCCCGTGCGACGGCCGGCCGGACGGAGTAACCCGCCCGGCCACCAGCCGCTGGACCAGGCCGAGCTGGAGGCGACGCCGGCCGGGCGAGCCAGGGCGCAGGCGGCGGTGAGCTACATGCGGGAGCAGTTTCGGCGGATGCCCCGCTGCCTGTACGCGCTACCGGGCACCCGGCCCAGCGGCGAGTCACTGGCGGTGGAGCTGTCGTCGGTGGCCGCCGCGATGGCCGTGCGGCGGGTGGCGGCGCGCACCCGGGCCAGCCGGTCCAGCATCGTGCTGGCGGCCATC
>JAICUO010000757.1 GCA_025935815.1 Streptosporangiaceae bacterium | reverse complement strand
GAATCGGATATTCCGCGCATTTTGGACGCCGCCATGACTCGGGACGCCGTTGTAGTACTAGCTAGACATGAAACGGGCCGCTTCCGTGTTCGGAAACGGCCCGTAATCTGCGCGCACTCGGAGGGACTCGAACCCCCAACCTTCTGATCCGTAGTCAGATGCTCTATCCGTTGAGCTACGAGTGCTGGTCTTAGGTTGTCCTGCACCCACCCTAAGCAGGCGCGTAGCCAGTCTACGACACTTCTGCCAGCGCCTGCGACGTCCGCGGTCAACTGGATAGGCCTTCTGATTCCCTGGTTGCTGTCAGCTGTCAGCCTGGTGCCGGTCATGGTGGCGCATCGCGCGGGCGCGGTTAGCGCACGCCGGAGAGCAGTAGTCGCGGCGCGGATGGTTTTTCACGAAGAAGAGGACGCACAGCGGCCAGCGCCCGCAGGCGCGGACCTGGTCGCGTTGCTGCCCGCCGAAGACCTCGATGGCGGACGCGGCGAGGGCGACGAGGGTCGCGTTGACCTCGGTGGCGGCGGTGCGCTCGATCCGGCGTCCCCCGATGAGCTCGGGCCAGGCCGGGGCCAAGGCGGCGGCCGCGTTGGCGACCCGCCAGGCCGGACACGAGGCTGTTCCGCATGCCTTCCTAGCCGGCCACCCTTTCGCCGTATGCGCGCAGGCCAACCTCGATCAGGTGGGCGGCGCGGCGGACATCGGCGGTTACAAGTTCGTGGAGGCGGGCCGACGTGGGGGCGCTGTCCAGGTGCTTGCGCAGGCTGTCGGCCTGGACGCGCCACAGTCCGAGCAGGGACCGGGCGGCGATCTGCGGTTCGGGCTCATCGGCGGCCATCCCGGTCCGTGCGGCCAGGACCTCGGTCGCAACGAAGACGGACTGCTCCATCATTTCGGCCTGATAAGCGCGCAGTGCGGGCGTGGCGCGGATGAGGTCGCCGAATCGGCGGATCGCCTGGCGTCCCCCGCCTAGCTGCTCCCGGCCGGCCTGCTCTTGGCCGGCGAGCATGCCGGTCAGGTCGGCTAGCTCCCGCTCGAGGATCATCAGCGCGGCCTGGACCGGCGGTTGCGCGGGGTCGGCGAGCCCGGCCCCCAGGGCGGCCAGCGTGCCTTCCAGGCGGTCCATGATGAGGGCTTCCTTGACGGGGAAGTAGTTGAAGACCGTCTTCTCCGACACCCCGCACGCCTCGGCGACCTCGGCGACGCGAACCGCGTCAAAGCCCCGCTCCAGGAACATCGCGGTCGCGGTGTCGGACAGTAGCTGGCGCATCAGCCGCTTCTTGCGCTCGCGCAGCCCCCCGGCCGGCGAGACCGGGGCATCCCCGGCCGCCCAGTCCAGTGCCTGCCTGCTCACGACCGCAGTCTAGCGCCGTTTTAGTTGCCATAATTTTTCTGTTACAGTATTTTTATAGTGACTTGATTATTATCGATCCGAGGAGGACCTCATGAGCGAGATCCGCATCGTCCGCGACTACGCGTACCCGATCGCCACGGTCTGGCGCGCGCTGACCGATCCGGACCTGGTCCCGCTGTGGACCGCGACGGGCGCCGGCGGGCGCCCGGAGGGTTTCGCGCCGGTACCCGGCACCCGGTTCCGGTTCGTGGCCAAGCCCAAGCCCGGCTGGAACGGCGTCGTCAACTGCGAGGTCCTGGCGGCCCGGGAGCCGACCTTGCTCCGCTACACCTGGACCGATGACGGCGGAGGCGACGTCACCGAGGTCACCTACCGCCTGGAGTCAGTGAGTGAGGGCACCCGCTTCACCTATGAGCACACCGGGTTCACCGGCGTTGGCGGCCTGTTCATGTCCCAGCTGCTGGGTCGCGTCCGCCGCAAGATGCTCAGCGCCGGCCTGCCCGCCGTCCTCGCCGAGCTCGACGCCGACGGCCGCCTCCGCCCGGGTAGCACGCTGCGGGCCCGGTCCTGACCCGGCGATGCGGCCGGGACTCAAGCGGACGGCACGCTGCTAACGGAGGCGAGCTTGGCCAAGGTGGCGGCCGACGGCAGGTCGGGGGCACTTGCCGTGCCACCCGGCAACCGGGTGGACAGCGCGCCGGCGGCGCAGCCGAGGGCGGCGGCGGCGGCCAGGGGCAGGCCCTGGAGCACGCCGGCGATCAGGGCGGCGTTGAAGCAGTCGCCGGCCCCGGTGGTGTCGACGGGGGTCACCGGCGGGAGGCTGACTAGCTGACGAGCGGACGCGTCAGCGCACAAGGCCCCGCGGTCGCCGAGCTTCATGACCAGCCGGGCCCCGGTGCCGGTGAGGGCCGCCGCGGCGGCGCCGGCGGACCCCGCGCCGCTCAGCGCGAGCGCCTCGGCCTCGTTGGGGAGCAGCACGTCGGCTTGGGCCAGCACGGCCGACAGTCGCTCATCGCGCCAGCGCTGCGCGGGGTCCCAGTTGGTGTCGAGCGAGGTGGTCACGCCGGCCGCGCGGACGCCCGCCAGGGCGGCGGCCAGGCCCGGCCAGAGCGAGTCGGGGAGCAGGAACAGCGCGCTCACGTGCACGTGCCGGGCCCGGGCGAGCAGCGCCGGGGGGATATCGGCGGCCGTCAGCGAGGCCACCGCGCCGAGGGCGGTGAGGATCGCCCGGTCCCCGCCCCGCGACAGGGCCACCGTCATCGCGGTCGGCAGGTCGTCGCGGATGGCCACCGCGCTGACGTCGACCCCTTCCTTGGCCAGCTGATCCAGCATGAACGTGCCGGCTGGGTCGGCGCCGACGGCGGCGATGAGCGCAACGCGCAGGCCCAGCCGCGCGGCGGCCACCGCGCTGATCGAGGCGGATCCGCCGATCACCAGCGAGATGGTGTCGACCAGCTTCTCCTGCTGGCCGAAGGCGGGAGCCACGTCGGCGCCGAGGACGAGCACGTCAGGATTGCAGTCGCCGATGACCACGAGGTCCAGGTCAGGCTTGGACAACTTCGACCCCGGCCACGTCGAGGAGGACCACGTCGTCGGCGGCGATGCCGGTATCGGTGACCAGCACGTCGATCTCGGCCGGGCCGCAGATCCGGGCGAACGCGCGGCGGCCGACCTTCGAGCTATCGGCGACGATGATCACCTTGCGGGCCTGCCGGCCCATGAGCTGGTTGATGCTCGCCTCTCCCTCATGGTGGGCGGTCGCGCCGGCCACCGAGTCGATCCCGTCCACGCCGAGGATCGCCACGTCGAGGGTGACCTGCTCCAGCACGCCGGTGGCGAGCGGCCCGGTGAGCTCGTAGGACTGCGGCCGGGCCACCCCGCCGGTCGTCACGATCTTGATGTGCTGGCGGACCGCGAGCTCGGTGGCGATGTTCAGCGCGTTGGTGACGATGGTGACCGCGGACGCGGAGCCGGCCTGGCCGAGGTCGGGGCGGGTCGCCAGCGCCCTGGCCACCTCGGTGGTGGTCGTGCCGCCGTTGAGGCCGACTACCTGGCCGGCCCGGACCATGCTGGCCGCCAGTTGCCCGATGCGCTGCTTCTCCGAGGGATGGCGCTCGGTCTTATAGCGCAGCGGCAGGTCATAGTTGACCGCCTGGGCGACCGCGCCGCCGCGGATCCTGGTCAGCATCTGCTGG
>JAICUO010000959.1 GCA_025935815.1 Streptosporangiaceae bacterium | reverse complement strand
CACGGCCACCGCCTTGCGTCTTCAAGTTCTGTGGAAGGAACCCGAAGATCATCAAGCGATGGCCGCCTCATGTCACCACGACACGCCGGGCAGCACAAGCAACACAGGACAGCCCAGACAACAAGGGTTAAATAACAAGCTTGTAGGACGGGAACGACCGCGCAGGAAGGCACGAACCGAGGTCCGCCCGCAGCAGCCGGCCCAGGCCCGCCCGGACCTCCCGCCCGCCCGGTTCGGCGTACTCGAC
Organism: Streptosporangiaceae bacterium; assembly: GCA_025935815.1. Classification (GTDB taxonomy): domain Bacteria; phylum Actinomycetota; class Actinomycetes; order Streptosporangiales; family Streptosporangiaceae; genus Trebonia. The sequence continues at coordinate 1,722 of JAICUO010000959.1, read as the reverse complement.
CTCCAACCCCCCGGGTTCCCACACGCCCGCAAGCCCGGCCTCGCCCGGGTCCCACCTCGCAGCCAGCAGGTCAGCCGTCACCCCAGCAGCCCCTTCCATAACGGTTTGTGTCGGCTCAATCCTGGCCACCCGGACGGCACCCTGCTACCGCTTCCGACAGGTCGGCTGAGAAACCGGCCCCAAACCGACACGTCAGTTGAGAAACCCCTGGGAACCGTCGGCCATGGCAGCCCCGCCTCGCCGTCAGGCCTGCTCAGGGCTGCGACCGCTCCCGTGCCTCCCGGTGGCGGTAGCTTTCGGCCCAATGGGCGTTGAGCTCGTCCGCGAGGCGCTTGTGCCGGACGGTGATCTCGCGTCCCGCAGGCAGGTCAAGCCCCAGGAAGCCGAGCACGCCAGAGGCGATGCCGACGGGATCGTCGTCAAGGTCCTCGTAGAGCACCCGGCAGGGCCGGATGCCCTCGGCGGTGAACCACGCCTCCCACGCGGCGTTGTCTTCCTCGATCTGCCGGACCAGGTCACGGACCTGGCCGAAGTCGAAGCCCGGTTCAGCAGCCGGCTCCTGCCGCTCGTCGGCTGTCTCGAACCACACGCCCGTCTGCTCGGCGCGCAGCAGGGACACGGCCTGGGCGACGACGTCGCCGCGCCGCAGGTAGACGAAGCGCGTCCGGCCGAAAGCCGCGTTCAGCAGGCCGGCAGCCGACCCGGCATGCCCGGGGTAGACGGGGGCGAGATGGGCGGTGACCTCCTCCATCGTTCCCCACATGACCCTGGCGGCGAAGACGCCGTTGGCCGTGCTCCCGGCCGCGACCGCCGCCTGGACGTAGCTGGCGTAGTCAAAGGCCCCGCTAGACGGGTCCGCGATGCCCCAGCGGGCGGCGAGCTCCCGCTCGCCCTGGCGGCGGAACCAGGACTCGGGATGCCCGGCGACCCCCGTGGAATCCAGCAGCCCGCACAGCAGCGAGCTCCCCGTCCGGGGCGTGGCGCAGATCAGGTACGAGTCAAGCCGCCTGGGATCAAGGGCTGGCACCGCAGGCATGGCGCGATTGAAGCACGCCGCCGAGTCACGCGGCAACGGGATAACCGGGCCGGGCCTACTACCATCCGCCACCGGACAGCCTGCCAGGCCATCTGAGACTCGCCAGGTCACCTGCAGTTCAAGTGAGAATCCGCCACATCGGCTGAGACCGGGCACTGCGTCAGGCGGACACCGCCGCAGTCCGTCCCGTCCCCGACACCTCAGATGAGAATCCGCCACCTGAGCCGACACTCTGGCCGAGAACCGACAGGTCGGCTGAGAACTGACAGCCGCGCCGGGCAGCCCCGCCGCCTGACGGCGGCAAAGCGTTTCGTTTCGTTTCATTCGTTACGTCACTAGATACGAAAAGGCCCCGCGAGACCGGGCGCCATCACGATGACGGGAGGGCCGATGACCAGCAAGACCGCCACAGCCGCCAGGAACAGCACCACGCGGCCGACGTGCAAGTACCCGGGATGCGGACAGCCCGCCGCCCCGGCCGAAGGCCCCGGACGGCCGCCGGAATACTGCGCCGGGCGCGGCCACACCCGCGTATCGGCCTGGCGGGAGCGGCGCCGGCTGGCAGCCGAGAAGGCCGGCACCGCCATCAGCCCAGCCGATGACACCGCCCCGGTGACCATGGCCCGGGTCGCCGGCGCTGAGTTGCTGCGGTCGCTGCGCGCCGAGGCCGACCGGATCTCCGCGCT
>JAICUO010000801.1 GCA_025935815.1 Streptosporangiaceae bacterium | reverse complement strand
GTACGGGCTGATGCCGCTGGTGGTTCCCCAGCTCAAGACGATCACCCTCGGGGGCGCCGTCACCGGGCTGGGCATCGAGTCGACTTCGCTGCGCAGCGGCATGCCGCACGAGTCGGTGCTGGAGATGCAGATCCTTACCGGCGACGGCCGCGTCATCCTCGCGACCGCCGATAACGAGCACAGCGACCTGTTCTTCGGCTTCCCCAACTCCTACGGCACCCTCGGCTACTCACTGGCCCTGACGATCGAGCTCGAGCCGGTCAAGCCCTTCGTCCACCTGCGGCACTTCCGGTTCCCGGACCCGAAGGCGTGCACGGACGCCATCGCGGAGATCGCCGCCGCCGGCCAGTACGCCGGGCACCGGGCGGACTTCGTCGACGGCACCGCCTTCAGCCCCGGCGAGCTGTACCTGACGGTCGGGGCATTCAGCGACAAGGCGCCTTGGGTCAGCGACTACGCCAAGCAGAAGGTCTTCTACCAGTCCCAGCGCGCCTTCCGCGAGGACTTCCTCACCATCCGCGACTACCTGTGGCGCTGGGACACCGACTGGTTCTGGTGCTCGCGGTCCTTCGGGGTGCAAAACCGGTTCATCCGCCCGCTGTGGCCGCGCCGGTACCGCCGCTCGGACGTCTACCGCAAGCTCGTGGCGTTCGACCGCAGGCACGGCCTCACCGCGACGATGGACGAGAACGCCGGCCGCCCGCCCAAGGAGTCGGTGATCCAGGACGTCGAGATCCCCGTCGCGGCGGGCGCTGACTTCCTGGAGTTCTTCGCCCGCGAGGTGAAGATGAGCCCGGTCTGGATGTGCCCGCTGCGGCTGCGCGGGCAGCAGACGTGGCCGCTGTACCCGATGAAGCCGGGCGAGGTCTACGTGAACTTCGGCTTCTGGGGCATGGCGCGACTGCCCGCCGGGCAAGGCGACGGGTACTACAACCGGCGCATCGAGGACGAGGTGAGCGCGCTCGGCGGGCACAAGTCGCTGTATTCGACCTCGTTCTACACCGAGGAGGAATTCCGCCGCCGCTACAACGGCGCGGCCTACGACAAGCTCAAGAGCGAGTACGACCGCGACGGGCGGCTGCTCGGCCTTTACGACAAGTGCGTGCGCGGCCGCTGACCACGCGGCCGGCCACCTCCGCTTGTCTTGACTGTGGTGCCACCCCGGAATCCCCGGGAGCGCGAGAAAGGAACGAACATGGCGCTGGCTGAGGTATTCGAGGCGATCGCGGGCCCCGATGCCCCGGTGGAATTCCGGGCATACGACGGGTCGGTCGCCGGCGCGCCGGGCTCGGACGTGACGATCACCGTGCGATCGCCCATCGCCGTGTCGTACCTGGCGCAGGCCCCGGGCGCGCTCGGCCTGGCCCGGGCCTACGTGTCGGGCCACCTCGACGTCGACGGCGACATGTACGTCGCGCTGTCACGGCTGTCCCGGGCGCAGGAGACGAACGTCAGCCTGGCCGAGAAGCTCAAGCTGTTGCAGTCGCTCGGCGGCCCGAAGGTCCTGGTCCCCAGGATCCCGCCGCCGCCGCAGGAGGTCCGGGTCAACCGCCGCCGGTTCCTCAACGGGCGGATGCACTCCAAGGGCCGCGACGCGAGCGCGATCTCGCACCACTATGACGTGTCCAACCGCTTCTACGAATGGGTGCTCGGCCCGTCGATGGCCTACACCTGCGCCTGCTACCCATCCGCCGACGCGACGCTGGAAGAGGCCCAGGAGTACAAGTTCGACCTGGTTGCCCGCAAGATCGGACTCAAGCCCGGGATGCGGCTGCTGGACGTCGGCTGCGGCTGGGGCGGAATGGTGATGCACGCGGCCCGCGAGTACGGCGTCAAGGCGCTGGGCGTCACCCTCTCCGAGCAGCAGGCACTGTGGGCCCAGCAGGCGATCAAGGCCGCTGGCCTGGAGGACCTGGCGGAGGTCCGCCACCAGGATTACCGCGATGTCCCCGAGACCGACTTCGACGCGATCAGTTCGATCGGCATCACCGAGCACATCGGCAAGGACAACGTCCCCGGCTACTTCAAGTTCCTCAACGGCAAGCTCAAGGTGGGCGGGCGGATGCTCAACCACTGCATCACGCGCCCGGACAACACCGGCCCGTCGATCTACCGCGACGGCTTCATCAACCGGTACGTCTTCCCCGACGGCGAGCTGGAAGGCCCGGGCTGGCTCATGGGGACCATGAACGACAACGGATTTGAGGTCCGGCACGAGGAGAACCTGCGCGAGCACTACTCCAAGACCCTGCAAGCCTGGTGCGCCAACCTCGACGCGCACTGGGACGAGGCCGTCGCCGAGGTCGGGATGGGCACCGCCCGGGTGTGGCGGCTCTACATGGCCGGCTGCATACTCGGCTTCGACCGCAACGTCGTGCAGCTCCACCAGATCCTCGGCGTGAAGCTGCAGGCCGATGGCACGTCCGGCTTCCCGCTGCGCCCGGACTGGGAGCCTTCCATCGCCCGCGCCGCCCGCGAGGCCTGACGCCAGCGGCTTAACTCACCCCGGTCCCTCGGGCCCAGGAGAGTCAGGGACAGCAGCTTCCTGACCTCGGTCGAATGCCGGGCCAGCGCCCGCCGTACCAGCAGGTAAGGCAGTGACCCGCCGCCCTCCGCCGCCGCACCGGAGGCCGGCGCGCCCGCGAGCACACGGGCTGCCCGGGACACTGTGGCAGCAGGGGACACTGTGGCAGCGGGGGACACTGTGGCAGCGGGGGACATTGTGGCAGCGGGGGATATTGTGGCAGCGGGGGACACTGTGGCAGCGGGGGACAGAGTGCCGGCGCGGGGTACGGCGTGAGCGCGAGGGCGTCGCCGGCGGCCCGGCCGGCTCGCCTCCTGCGCACGGCGCAGGACCAGGTGAGTCGGCCCTGACCGGGCCGGCTCGGCCGCGCCCAGGGTGCCCAGCGAGTTAACCCCGGCCAGCAGCGCGAAGCTCTCGGGCCATTCCTCGGGAGCGCGCGGCAACCGGAACGGCGTCCGCTCCCCGCGCAGCAGCTCGTGCGGCTCGACGCAGCCGATGCTCGGCGGGATCGTGGCGGCCGTCATCGCCAGCGCCGTCTTCAGCAGCGCGGCCACCCCGGCCGCGCCCCCCGTGCCGCCGATGCTGGCCGACACCGCGCCGAGCGCGCAGCCGCCGCGAGGGTTACCGCGTCCGGCCGGTGGGCGCTGGCCGAGCACCTCCAGCAGCGCGGTGAGCTCGGCCAGGTCCTCTGCGGCGGTCGCGGCCCCATGCCCCTCGACGAACTGCACGTCCGCCGGATCGACGCC
>JAICUO010000764.1 GCA_025935815.1 Streptosporangiaceae bacterium | reverse complement strand
GTGCTGCCGTGGGGTTTCCTGGGCGGGGGATTCACCGCGATCGGCGTCCCGGTGGCACTGGCCGCGCGGCGCATCGTCTCAACTGGGCCGTCATCATCATCGCCGCCGCCACTGTCCTCATCGCCGTCCTCCTCGCCGCTGCCGCAGGCTCCTGATGGCCAGTGACCACGGCGGGGTGTCGCGGCGGCGGCTGCTGAACTTCGTCATCCTGGCGGTGGCGATGCTGGCGGTCGGCGTGGCGTCGGCGGTGGCCAGCATCGCCTACGCCAGCTCGGCTACGCATCGCCTGGACGCGCAGGCCCGCGTCCAGGCCGCCACGATCGCGCAGCTGCGGGCCCAGCAGCTGGCCGGGTGCGCGTTCGCCGCTGACATCGGCAGCGTGCCGCTGGCCGCCTCCCCGCGGCCGTCCCGGCTGGGCGTGCTGCTGGTCACTGACAGCCGCGCCCAGTGGCGAGGGGCGCACTGCCCCGGGACGCTGCCCGTCCCGCCCGGCCTGGCCAGGTGGGCGGCCTACTACCACCTGGACGGCCAGTAAGCGTGGCCGGGGACTACGAGCGCGGGCGGGTGGACCAGACGCTGTCCGAGCACGCCTCGCACCTCGCCAGGATCAACGGGTCGATTGACCGGTTCGCCGATGAGGTCCATGAGCTGACCCTGGGAATCCAGCGGCTCGCCGACGCGGCTGACGCTGACAGGTCGACGGTGAAGGTGACGGCGGAGGCACTGGAGAAGGCCGAGACGGCACGGCGGGATAAAAGCGAGCAAGGCTGGACTCCCTTCCAGCGGGGATTCGCGGTCATCGGCGGGCTCGCGGCGGTGATCGGGACGGTCATCGCCGTCCTCGCCCTCACCGCCCACTGACCAAGGAAATGAGCGAATGAACAGGGCACTGTCCCCTAACACGAACGTGACCGGCATCGGCGCGGCCGTCGCGGCGCTGTGGGCGGCCGCCGTGATGACCTGGAACGCGACCCACGGGCACGGCGTCATCGACCCGCAGGTCGACATCTCCGCTATCACCGCCGCCGCGTTCCTCTACACGCGGTTCAAGGTCACCCCGGTGAGCGATCCGAAGGACGGCGCGGGACGGCCGCTGGTGCCCGCCCCGTTCGCCCGGGCAGAGCCGATCCCGCCGCCGCCGCCGCCGGTTACCGGGGCGCACCCGTGACCGAGCCGGGGACGATCGGCCTGGTGCCGATGGGCGGCACGGGCGGCCGGATCATCAGGCCGCTGCAATGGCTGAACGGCGACGGTTTCAATGATTTCGAGCATGCCTTCGTGGCGCTGCCGGGGAACATGATCCTTGAGGCGGAGCCGGGCGGGGCGCGGATCGTGCCGCTGCGCTACGCGGGCGTTCACTGGTGCGAGGGGATCTACGGGCTGCTGAGCGCGACCGCGCGAGACGTGGAGATGGCGGCGGCAGGCCTGCGCGGCGTGCCGTACTCGTGGCTGGACTACGGGGCGCTGGCCGCCCGCCGGCTGCACGTCCCGGTGCCGGGGCTGCGCGGGTTCATCGCCGCGAGCGGCCACCAGATTTATAGCCAGCTGGCCGACGAGCTGTACCTGCGGCTCGGCGCGCACATCTTCCAGGACGGGCGCTGGCCCGGCTACGTCACCCCCGGGGCGCTGTACCGGCGTGACCTTGAGCTGAGGGGTGCTTGAAAGTTCCCTCACTCCAGGTGTGAAAATCCCGTGATACGTATTACAGCCCATGGAAAGGCGCAGGTCATGAACGTTCCCAGCTGGCTGGCGGTGATCCTCACCGCCGCCGTCGTGGCGATCGCCGTCGTCACCGTCCTCTCCTACGTCAACGGCTGAAAGGCGCGCCATGACCCTGCACTTCCCCGACGTGTCCAGCTATCAGGCGGGCATCTCCTTCAAGGGCGCGCCCGTCGCGATGGTCAAGGCCACCGAGGGCGCGGGCTACGTCAGCCCGGACTACGCGGCGGCGAAGGCCCGCGCGGCCAGCGCGGGCGCGTACCTGTGCGCCTACCACTTCCTGCGCGCGGGCAACGGCGCTGGCCAGGCGGACCACGCGCACGCGGTGGCGGGCAGCGTGCCGCTGATGCTCGACATGGAGCTGGAGGGCGGCTCGCTGCCGCACGTGGCTGACGCGGTGGCGTTCATCACCCGCTACCGGCAGCTCGGCGGGAAGTGCTTCCTGTTGTACCTGCCGCACTGGTACTGGCAGCAGATCGGCTCCCCGTCGCTGGTCCCGCTCACCGGCCTGGGGATGCTGCTGGTCAGCAGCCAGTACACGGCGTACTCCGACACCGGGCCAGGCTGGAACGCCTACGGCGGGATGACCCCCGTCGTGTGGCAGTACACCGACAAGGCGGCCTTCAACGGCCACTCGGTTGACTTCAACGCGTTCAAGGGCACGCTGCCCGAGTTCATCTCCCTGGTGACGACTGGAAAGAAGGCGCCCGTGCAGCAGCCCCCGCCTGCGCCGCATCCCCAGTTCCCGGTCCCGGTGAGCCTGTCCCAGACCGTCCAGCCGGTCCCGGTGCACTTCGGTTGGGAGCCGGGCACGCCGCTGTCACCGCACTGGCGGTACCAGGTGGTCAAGTGGGTCAACGGCGGCCTGGGCGCGGAGGTGGCGACGGACGTCGTCTACACGCCGCATGCCGCCGTGGTCCTGCCCGGCCCGGGACAGTACGCGTGGCGGGTGCAGGCGGCGGGGGACTCGCCGTTCACCGGCTGGCGGGTGTTCACCGCGTAGGCTGATCTCCTCTAGGGCGCCCCGGTTCGGGACGACGAAACGCCCCTCGCTTCGGCGGGGGGCGCTTTCGCGTTGGCTACCGGAAATGCCGAGAGCGCGCCCCCGAAGGAACGCGCTCTCGGTTGCTCTGCCAACTGAGCTACAGGCGGCCGAAGCCTGACCTGGCGGGATTCGAACCCGCGACCGTAGCGCAGGCGGGATTCGAACCCGCGATCCACGGCTTATGAGGCCGCTGAGGACGACCGAACTCCTCTACCGCGCTGCCGCCAGCCTAACGCGAGAGAACGACGAAGCCCTCGCCATTTTTCGGCGGGGGCGCTTTCGCGTGCCTGGGCTAGCCAGCCTCGGGGTCGATGAGCACCCGGATTCCGCAGAACTTCACCGGCTGCTCAACGAGCAAGCCCAGGAATGGGTCATGCATCGGGCACCCGCCGGTGAGAGCGATGCCCGGGGACACGAGGATGCACGTGCACTCTGCCCGGGATGGCCCATCGTCAGCGTTCGGCTCCATGTCCGTCATCCTCTCCCGTCGCCGACGATCGCCGCCAGCCGCTCCAGCGCCTCACCCTCCGCCACCACGCTCAAATCCCGCCCCGACGCCGCCAGCAGCGCCAGGCACAGCACCGCCAGCCGCTCCCGCACCAGCGCGTCAGCGGGCAACGCGGCAGCCAACAGGGACCTCCAGGGGGGCAGGGCGCGAGGGCGCCGCAATCAGCCTAGCGCGGCTTGCATTACGGTGACCGCCCCCGGGTTCCCGGCCCGCCACGGCCCCCACGACTCATCGGCGAGCTTG
>JAICUO010000655.1 GCA_025935815.1 Streptosporangiaceae bacterium | reverse complement strand
GGCCAGCGCCAGGGCGGCGGGCAGCGTGACCTCCAGTCGCTTGCCGCCGACTTCGACGGTGAGCCGGCTGCGCTCCGCGTCGGCCTCGATGACCGCGGCGTCCTGCGGCTCGAGCTCGGCGGTGAATTCGGTCTCGATCCAGCGGGTGAACACAGTGAACGGTTCCCCGGCGAACGCCGGGTCATTCACTACCGCGCGATGGAACGGAAGGACGGTGGGCATCCCGCCGACGGTGAACTCAGCCAGCGCCCGGCGGGATCGCTGCAGCGCCTGCTCGCGGTCCGCCCCGGTGACGATCAGCTTGCCGAGGAGCGAGTCGAACGACTGCGGCACGGTCGCCCCGGCGGCGTAGCCGGCATCTAGCCGGACGCCAGGTCCCGACGGCGGGCTCCACTCGGTGAGGGTGCCGGGAGCGGGCAGGAAGTTGCGCGCCGGGTCCTCGGCGTTGATCCGGAACTCGATCGAGTGGCCGCGCAGCGGCGGGTCGTCATAGCCAAGCTGCTCGCCGTCGGCGATGCGGAACATCTCCCGCACCAGGTCGATGCCGCTGACCTCCTCGCTGACCGGGTGCTCGACCTGCAGCCGGGTGTTCACCTCAAGGAAGCTGATGGTGCCGTCCGCGGCGACCAGGAACTCGCAGGTGCCCGCGCCGACATAGCCAGCCTCGCGGAGGATGGACTTGGAGGCGTCGTAGAGCAGCTTTACCTGCGCGTCGGTCAGGAACGGGGCCGGGGCCTCCTCGACCAGCTTCTGGTGCCTGCGCTGCAGTGAGCAGTCACGCGTGGATATCACCACCACGTTGCCGTGCGCGTCGGCCAGGCACTGCGTCTCCACGTGCCGGGGACGGTCCAGGTACCGCTCGGCGAAGCACTCGCCGTTGCCGAACGCCGCGGTCGCCTCGCGGACCGCGGACTCGAACTGCTCCTCGATCTCATCGAGGGTCCTGGCGACCTTGAGGCCGCGCCCGCCGCCGCCGAAGGCCGCCTTGATCGCGACCGGAAGGCCATGCTCGCGGGCGAAGTCCTTGATCTCCTCGGCGCTGGAGACCGGCCCGTCGGTCCCGGGCGCGAGCGGCGCGCCGACCCGCTTGGCGATGTCGCGGGCCTTGACCTTGTCGCCGAGCGCGTCGATGGCCGGCGGGGGCGGGCCGATCCAGGTCAGCCCGGCGTCGATCACCGCCTGCGCGAACGACGCGTTCTCGGCCAGGAAGCCGTAGCCAGGGTGGACGGCGTCCGCGCCCGCCGTGGCCGCCACGCCGAGGATCTTCGCGATGTCGAGGTACGTCTGGGCCGGCGTCGTGCCGTCCAGCGCGTACGCCTCGTCGGCCGCCTTGACGTGCAAGGCGTCGATGTCCTGGTCCGCGTAGATGGCGACGCTGCCCAGCCCGGCGTCCCGGCAGGCGCGCGCCACACGGATCGCGATCTCACCACGGTTGGCGATCAGAACCTTGCGCAATTCGGACTCTCCGTACTTCCCGCGCGGCCACGACCAGCCACGCCCAGCCGCGTTGCCGTCGGGACCACGCGGACGGCCCCGCGCGCGCTGGAAACCCGGCTTCATGGAGTTTAGAGCAGCGTTCTCCTCGCTACTGTGGTGGGTGTGTTGATCTGGGTACCGGCGGACTGGGTTGCCGCGGTGATGACAGGGCTGCCCGGCACTCGGGTAGAGATCGTCGATACGGCCTCCGATCTGGGGGGCCCGGGCAAGTGGGACGTGCCGGAGAGCGCGGCCGAGGTCGAGTTCTACGTTCCGCCGTTCTTCGGCTCCGCTGCCGCCGCGCAGGTGATGGCCCTCATGCCGCGGCTGCGGGTGGTCCAGACGCTGACCGCCGGGGTAGACCGGCTGCAGCCGCACGTACCCAGCGGCGCGGTGCTGTGCAACGCGCGCGGGGCGCACGACGCGGCCACCGCCGAGTGGGTCGTCGGGGCGATGATCGGCGCGCAGCGCGAGTTCCCGTACTTCGCTCGCGAGCAGGCCGCCGGCCGGTGGAGCTACCAGAACACAGCTGAGCTGGCGGAGAAGAACGTGCTGATCGTCGGCTACGGGTCGATCGGCGCGGCGGTCGAGCGGCGGCTGGCCGGGTTCGAGGTCTCGGTGACCCGGGTGGCCCGGCGCCCGCGCCCGGGCGAGGGGGTCTCCGGCCTGGCCGACCTGCCGGGACTGCTCCCGTTGGCGGACGTGGTGGTGGTGCTGGTTCCGTTCACCCCGCAGACGTCCGGGATGATCGACGCCGCCTTCCTGGCCCGGATGAAGGACGGCGCGCTGCTCGTCAACGCGGCCCGTGGCACCGTTGTCGTCACCTCGGCGCTGATCAGCGAGCTCAAGCGCGGCCGGCTACGGGCGGCACTGGACGTAACCGATCCGGAGCCGCTGCCGCCGGGCCACCCGCTGTGGACCAGCCCGGGCGTGTTCATCACGCCGCACACGGGCGCGTCCACCCCGGTATCCTTGCGCCGGGCGGCCGAGCTTGCGCGTGACCAGGCCGCCGCGTGCCTGCTCGGACAACCGCTCAGGAACGTAATAACGGGCACGTACTAGGCGTTCTAAGATGAGAGGCGACTGAGCGCGACAAAGCCGCTCCCGTCGGCGCGCGGATGCCGTTACTTGTCTCCCAGGGGACGCCCTTCCTCAACCGAAGCGTGATCTCGGGTACGTAGAGTGAGCGGTAGGACCAGATAGCCAGACACACCGCCGAGGCTGGGAACCCTGGTCGCCATGATCTTGCCCGGACAGGGCGCGAGCCATCCGGCAGCCTCGGAAGGAGCCCTGGTTGCACCTGAACCTCGCGGGGGATCGACAGTGACCGTCCTCGCCATCCTCGCTACCCTTGCCGCGGCCGGGGCGGCCGTCGCGCTGTGGGTGGGGGCTGGACGGCACGACGCCGCTGTGGCCAGGGGATACCGGTGGCTAGCCGGAGCCGCCTTGTTCTGGGGCGTCGGGCTCAGCATGGAACTGGCCCTAGCCGGCTCGCTGGGGTCCTCGGGCGCGCCGCTGTCCCTGGCCGACGTGGCGCCGCTGCTCGCGCTGGGTGCGACCGCGGTCGGCATCATGGTCCTGGCATCGCCGCGGCCGCGGTCCGCCGAGGGCGAGGCCGCCGGTTCCGGGCAGCGAAGCCCGATGCTATCCGGATCAGTGCTCCCGGGCCTCGCCGACGGATACGTCACCGCCGTCTCGCTGCTGGTCATCGGATGGGTCGTGGCGTTCGGCACTGAATTCCACTCCTCGGGGGAGCGACCCGGCGCGTTCCTGCTCGACCTGCTGCACCCGCTGGCCGACCTGGCCGTCCTCGGCGCCTTGCTGCCGGTGCTCACCGTCGCCTGGCGGCGGACCCTCCTGCCGTACCTGTCGCTGCTCGCGGCCACCGGCGCGGACTCCCTTGGCGTCGGCGCGCGGATATCCGGCGGGCATGAGGGCGTCCTGCAGCAGCTCGCCATGATCGCCGCCGCGATCTTGCTCGGCAGCGCCCCCTGGGTGAAGACGCTCGCGGCCCGGGTGCTGCCTTCCGCGTTGCGCGACGGGGCCGTCCTGGATCGGGCGGGCGGCGGCCGTCCGGTATCCGCGGACATGCCCGTCCCCCCGCCGACCGCTGGCGCCGCCACCATCATCGCCGCCATCGCCACCGGCATCGCGGCCTTCGTCGTGGTCATCAACGGGCTGGCCAGCGCCCCCGCATCCGGGTTGGCCCTGGTCATCGCGGGCGGCGCGGCCGTGCTGGTCGTCACCGTGCGCGTCTTGATGCTGGTCCGGGAGAACGGCGTGGCCGTCCGGATGTGGCGGCACTCCGGCGCGTCCCTGCGTGACCTGGCCGCGCGGACCAGCGACATGGTGATGATCTGCGACCTCGACGGGACCATCACGTACGCCAGCTCCGGCCGGGACGCCGGCCCCGCCAAGGGCGATGACGCGTCCGCCTCCCGTAAGGCCGGCCTCAGCTACGCGCCCGAGGAGCTGACTGGCAGGCGGCTAGCGGAGTTCCTTCACCCGGAGGATCTCCCGGTGGCGCAGGCGGTCACGCGCCAGGCGCTCGCGCTGCCTGACGACGGTGACCCGGTGCTGGCCGCCGCCGACCCGGCGCCGGGCGCGAGCGCCGCCGGCGACGCGACGCGCCTCACCGCGCCGATGACGGCGCTGGCATCAGCCGGGGGCGCGCCGGCCGCGGAAGGGGACATTCCCTCCGGCCGCTTCTACTGCCGGGTCCGGGCCGTTGACGGGACCTGGCGGCACGTGGAGTGCGCGGTGCTGCCCTACGAGGTGCCCGGCGAGCAACTGCGGATGCTGGTGGCCGCGCGGGATATCAGCGACGAGGTAGC
>JAICUO010000631.1 GCA_025935815.1 Streptosporangiaceae bacterium | reverse complement strand
GCCGCCTCCAGCAGCTGCACCGGTACCGCCACCTGCCCGCCTCGCGCGCCGACCCGGGTAGTCGCATGCTGCGACAGCCAGCCGAGGATCTGCCCGGCCGCCCGGTCCTGCGCCGCCTCGTACGACTGTGCAATGTCCGGATGCAAGGCAGCCGCGATCGACCACGTCTTCGGCCAGTTGACCACGACCTTGATGAACCGCACCGCGTGCGCGTCCTGAAGCAGCACCCCGGGCGGCGCGCCAGTCTCCGGGTCATGCCCGGCGACCCAGCTCTCGTAGGCCTGCCCGGTCAGCGGCGCCAGCTCGGCCACCCGGCCGTCGGGGGCCCCGAACCGGCGGGCCGCTCCGGTGCCCTCGGCCAGGTAATAGTCATCACCCGGGCCTGGGCGCACTCGACATAGTGCCGGGCAGCGGCGGGTGCGCCGGAGTAGACCTTCATTCCGCCCTGCATTTATCCACACCCCCCAATAATATTCAACAAGTTCATCCCTAAATACGGCAATTCCCCCGCGAAGCGGGTCGGACTACGTTCAAAGGTAGGGTTCGTGCCGCTTGCTTGGGGAGTCTGCCAACGTGACAGAAGGTGATCGAGGGCGCGGACGATCAAATTCCAGAGCGCAGGTCGATTAATCGTTGAGAGCCGTTGATTGATTGAAATCAGGGGTCGGCATACCGTGGGGGTGTCCTTCGAGGAGGTCGATGCCGCAAACATCGCCGAAGTGGAGGCCCGAGCCGTCGCTGTGGGCCGCGGTATGGCTCGGTCCTACTTGAGCGGGCAGGGATGCCGGGAACTGGCCCCAAGGGCCCTCTTCTGCTCCCCGTAACCAGCTGACGTCTCCTGCCGCAGCGTCCGGGCAAGGGTGGGCCGAAAGCGACGCGCCAGCGCCCTTGCCGCGACCAAGGCAGCAGGCACGCTGAGGCTGACGCGGGAGCGGCGAAGCGAGAGGCCGCCCCAGCAGTGACAGCCTCGTCGGGTCCGCAGCCCTTCGGGCAGCCGGGCCGGACGGATAGGTTTGACGATCTTGAGTGCCAGCCCAAGTCCAAGGTCGGCTGCCCATCATCCTCGCGCCAGGACTCCCCGGTGCCGGGCCAGTACATTCGGGAGGCCGTAGCCGCCGTGTCCCAAGGTATCCGTCAGGCGGGGGGTCACTTCAGGAGCCCGTTTCTGCTCTACCCGAATGCCCCGGAAAATCGGCACGGGGACCTCCGAGATCGCTCGGAGAACGCGCCTGGATCTCAGTTGAACGGCCGGCCGACGGTCAGTTGAGTCCCTGAGCCCGCCGGTCACCACGACGGCTGGGATCGGCGCTGCGGAGGTAGGTTTCGGCGCATACTCCACGGCGTGCACAGTCACAATGACGCAATCCAGTACGACCTCGTCTTCCCGTCCACGGGACCGCCGCCCTCGGTCGGCGCGGCCTATCGGGCGGTCTGCACGTGCGGAGAGTGGGAACACGACCGCCTGGTGAACCCAGAGGACCCACGCGACAAAGCAGAGGCTCAGGCGGCCTGGAACCAGCACCACATGCTCGCAACCAAGTGACCTGCCGTGCCCGAACCGACCGTCCGCCTCCTCGAGGAGCGGGGGTTCGACCCGCCCGCCGTGGAGGAGCACGACAGCGCTCAGACGAGTAAGTCCGAAGCCGATCAGTGGTCGTAGGCGATCAGGGATCGGGTGAGCGGCTGGCCGGTGGCGCGATGCTGCCAGATGGCGGCGGTCAAGGCCAGCAGGCGCCGGGCGATGCGGGCGGTGACCCCGGCCAAGCTGTGCTCGCTGTACAGCTCCAGGTCAAGCTGGCCTTTGAGTCCTGGATGCCGCTCGCGGCGCCCTGCAGGGCTGAAAATTGCAGCCCCGGCTGCTCGCTGACGTCGACACCCGAGCCCGTCTTTGAGTCTGACGCTGGGAGCCAGTTCTGGGGTCCGGCCTTGTCGCCATCGAGCACGAGGGTCAGCGTCTCCCTCTGCCCATCGGTTCCTGCGAGCAGCCGCCGTCGGGACTGGAGGTGGCGGTGTGGATCAGGTGCAGGAACTGGACCGGTTCGTCGAGCGGGTCGCCGGACTGGATGTCGGCAAGGCAGAGCTGAACGCGTGCGTACGGGCCCCCGGCGACATCGCGGTCAAGAGTCGTGAGCCGCCATCTGCGCGGCGGTGGAGTCGCCATCGGGTCAGGTGACTGCAGAGCTGTCCAGTTCATCGAACGTCGCGGCGCTGAGCGCGCGGGAGTTGCAGCTCCAGCCGGGTGGGCAGTTGGTCGGTGCCGAGGGCCTGGCGGGCGTGCGGGATCGCCTCAGCGGTGATGCGCCGGTGGATCTCGCCGGGCCCGACGCGGCCGTCCAAGGCCGCGGTCAGGGACAGCTTCGGGGCGGCACTTGTGCCGGACAGGTGCGCCGCGGCGCGGGTGACGCCGTGATAGCCCTCGATCTCACCGGTCACGGCGGTGGTCAATGCGCGGGCGGTGAGCTCGGTGTTCCCGCGCCGCGGGTCGGTGGCCAGGCGCACCCGGCTGACCCGGTTGGAGCGGGCCTGCAGGAGCAGCCACCACAGGCACAGCAGGGCCAGCAGGCCGGCGGCGACGGCCACGACGGGCCAGAACCAGCGGTTGGCTGCGACGAAGTCCTCGACCGCCGGGCCGAGGACCGGCTGATCGCTCATCCGGCGGCCGAACAGCCCCAGGGCGGTGGCCAGCCCGGCGGCACCGCCGGCCGCAAGGAGCAGGCCGAGCACGGTGAGGACCGTCCGGTTGATGCGGACGGTGCCGGGGGCACGGGTTTCCGCCGCGAGCGTGGTCGGCATTCGACCGGTACGCGCGGTCTGCTGGCCGTCCTCGCCCCGGGTGTCGGCGAGGGGGCTTTCCGGGCGCGTCTGGCTCATGACTTCTCCCGGATGCTGCGGACGACCAGGCGTGGGCTGCGCCGCAATTGCAAGTCGCTCAGCGCGGACGAGACGTTGCGCTCGGCCTGGGCGGCGATGTCCGCGGCGTCCCGGCTCGGCACCCGCAGCCGCAGGCGTGCCCGGCGAGCGCGGACGGTGGCGTTGGCCCGGTGCACGCCGGCTGTCTGGGTGGCGGCGTCCTCCAGTACTCGGGCGAGGCTGCGCGTCGACAGGGTGGTGGTCGTTTGTGGATCCTGCGACTGGAGGACCAGGTGGGCGCGGCGGCGCGGCTTGAGCTCGGCGATCAGCAGCAGCAGCCCCGCGGCCAGCAGCAGCGCGGCGATCGTGACGATCACGCCGGCCGACCACGAGTGCTCCCGGAGGAAGGCCGCCGCCTGCGGGTAGGGCAGCAGCAGCGGGGGCCGGCCCAACGCGGCGTTGATGACCTCGGCGACCACAAGGACACCGAAGGCGAAGCCGGCCAGGCCCAGGACGAGGGCCAGGATGCGATCGAGGGTGCGCATCGCTCAGCTCACCCGCCTATCGCTGCTCTGCTCGGGCACCAGCGCGGTGACCCGGATGTCGACCTGGGCGGCGCGCACGCCGGCGAGGTCGACGAGCTGCTGCACGATCCGGGCGCGAACCTGCTCGGTCACCTTGGTGACCGGGGCGGGCCACGCCACGGACATGACGACGTCGACGATGGCGATCTGCCCATCGACCCTGGCGGAGACGTCCGGACGATCGGTCGGGGAGCCGAAAGAGACGCCGAGCATCCGCCGCGGCGTCCCGGTGGCCCGGTCCACCTCGGCGGCGGCCTGGGTGGCGATCCGCTCGATCACCCGGTCGGCGATCTCCAGCCGGCCACGCGTCGCCGAGCCGCCGTCAGCCACCGCGCCGTCGTCGGCCGGCACCGTGCCGGCAGCCGGTCCGGGCGCGGCGTCACGGATGGTGATCGGGGTGGTCATCGCCTGCTGCGGTCTCGGCCACCGAGGTAGGGGGTGAGGTCGATCTGCCCCTCGACGACCCTGCCGGCGACGAAACCGACCAGGCCGAGGATGGCGACGATGAGAAAGGCGTTGAAGCCGCCGAAGGCGCCGGCGAAACCGAGGGCGATGCCGACGAGGAGGCCGATGAAGCTGGGACGCATGGTGGTTCTCCTGGCTCGAAGGAACGGGGGTGGGATCAGCGCAGCAGCCGGGACCGCCGGGTAGGTCGGGGTCCGAGCAGGCGCCAAAGCCATGCTCGGGGTCCCCGGGTCCGCACGACGATCACCCGGTCAGCGCCGGCCGGTCGGAGTCCGGCGCGCAGAGCGGCGAGGCCGGCGGCAAAGGCCGCCGGATCGCCGCCGACGTCAGGATGGTGACGGCGGACGTAGTCGCGCATGATGCGCCGCTGCGAACGCGCCTCATCGCTGCTGCGCGAAGGGGGCCCGGTTGGCATGGGTGCTACGGGGCGCCGAGGTCGCGCCGAGGCGGCCCGGTGTCGACGACCACGACCTCGACGACGGTGAGAGGGGGCGGCTCGACCTCGACGTCGTCGATGATGACGTCGACGATGCCGCCGGGGAGCAGCGCCGCCAGCGCGGCTCGGACCTGTCGGGCGACCTCGCCCATCGCCGGTCCGTAGCGGGCCACCACCTGC
>JAICUO010000593.1 GCA_025935815.1 Streptosporangiaceae bacterium | reverse complement strand
TGGCGGCGGTCGAGCTCGCGCTTGGATGGGCCGCGCCGGCGGAGCTGGCGCCGGCCCGGGCCGGGTTGGTCCACCCGGCTGAAGACCCGGCCAGAGCGGTCGAACTGGCGGATGAGCAGGCTGACGCGGCCAGCACGGCGGCGCAGCCGACGGTAGCGCAGAAGCCTTTCAGCACATGCCGCGAAGCACGCCGGCCGCGGTTCAGGATCGTTTGGTCCCCCATGAGGTCCAACTTAGCGATCCCGGGCCGCGAGCATCCGGCATTTACGGTGGCCCATGTCACCCGGCGGCGCGTATTTGCCACGGCTGAGGCGTCGATTAGCACCCAGCACGAATCGCCGACGATCGCGGTGCGGCCACCCGGTACGTAGCTGACGTCAGCCATTGCCAGACTGGCCGGGCAGCTCACCTCGTGGCAGCGCCGTAACGTCCACGCGGGTTTCGTCCAGTGCTCCGCCGGAGCCACTCAGGTCACCGTAGCCGACCTCGGCCACGATCACGGTGACGTTGTCGTGGCCGCCGGCGTCCTCGGCGGCGGCGACCAGCGCGGCCGCCGCCACCTGCGGGCTGCCGGAGGCAAGCAGCACCGCGATCCGCTCGTCGGGGACCTCGGTGTACAGGCCGTCGGAGCACACCAGGAACCGGTCTCCGGCGCTCGCGGGCAGCAGCCAGTAGTCGGGGCGGGGACCCGGGTCGGTGCCCAGCGCGCGGGTCACGATGTTGCGCCGTGGGTGGACGCGCGCCTGGTCGCGGGTGATCACGCCAGCCAGGACCAGTTCCTGGACCTCGGAGTGGTCCACGGTGACCTGGTCAAGCCGGCCCTCGACGAGCCGGTAGACCCGCGAGTCGCCGACGTTGAAGACCATGAGGTGGTCACCGCCGCCGGTCTCCAGCAGGGCCAGCCCAGTGATCGTGGTGCCCATCCCCTTGGCGCCCTCGTAGGTGACGATGGCGCGGTTGGCGGCGTCCAGGGCGGCGAGCACCCCGTCGGCGGTCAGCGGCCGAGCCCGGGTCGCGGAAGTCAGTGTGTCGACGGCGAGCCTGCTCGCCAGGTCCCCGGCGCCATGGCCGCCCATGCCATCTGCCACCGCGAACAGCGGCGGTATGGCCAGGTAGCTGTCCTCGTTCACCCGGCGGACCCGGCCCGGGGATGTCGCCGCGCTATGCCAGAACCGGGTCATGGGGTGGCAGCGCACGCTGTTCTAGGTGCCACAGGCCCCTCCCAGTCCTGCCGCGAGCAATATTTCTGGCAGTATGCCAGAGCAAGCGGCCCGTTGCGATAACAATCGGACGACTCTGGACACCGCCTCTAACGCGTGGCTGAGAACGGCGCCGCAGGGTCCCTTTTACTATTTTGCCGAACGCCGCGAGCACCGTGTTCACTTCCCGTTTTACGCGCTCATGACTGAGGCCAGCGCCGGGCGGGCGCTGGCCTCAGGGCGGGCGGTGCTATGAGCCTTCCGCCGTGCCCGGATCCCCGGGGCGGAAGATGGCCTGGGCTGGCTTCGAGATCACCGACAGCGGTTTGGCGACGTCCTCGAGTGCCTTGCCCTCGGCATTGACGCCGAAGAAGACCGCCGCCAGGCCACCGATGATCATCGCGATCGCGCCGACCAGGTAGCCGACGAACAGCGAGTTCCGGTCGTGGCCATCGCCGATCAGGTGGCCGTACCAATGCGAGCCGAACGCGCCGAACAGCTGCGCGATCGCGAAGAAGATCGCGATGGACTGCGCTGACACGCTAGTCGCCATCTTCTGCTCCTAACTCACCGTCACCTACCTGCACCGCGCTCCCCACTTTCCGTTTTCGTTTCCCGCATGTTTCCGGGCTAGCTGCCGTTAATGTGACCTACGTCACGTCTATGACCCGGCACGGCGGCCTCTTGGCGGCGACCGAGCATGGCCATATAGTTAGCGTTGCGAACGATTTTCGGGCTGGCCCGCGGAGGGTGCCGTGACGACAGAGAGCACCGTGACAACGTCCGCCACGACCGTCGACGAGGCGGTGCGCTGTACGGGCCTGACGTATCGCTTCGGCGCCCAGGTCGCCGTGAACGAGCTGGACCTGGCGATCGGGCCGGGCGAGATGTTCGGACTCCTCGGCCCGAACGGGGCGGGCAAGACCACGACCATCCGGATGCTCACCACGCTGCTCAAGCCGGCCGCGGGCAGCATCAGCGTCTTCGGCACCGACGTGGCCGCGCACCCGATGCGGGTCCGCCGTGTGCTCGGCTACGTGCCGCAGGCGCTGTCGGCCGACGCCAACCTGACCGGCCAGGAGAATGTCGAGCTTTTCGCGCGGCTGTTCGACGTGCCCCGCAAGGTGCGCAAGGCGCGGGTCGCGGGCGCCCTGGAGGCGATGGGCCTCACCGAGGCGGCCACCCGGCTGGCCGGCACCTACTCCGGCGGCATGATCCGGCGGCTAGAGCTAGCCCAGGCGCTCATCAACGCGCCCCGGCTGCTGGTGCTCGACGAGCCGACCGTCGGCCTGGACCCGATCGCTCGCGGCGTCGTGTGGGAGTACATCGCGCGGCTCCGCGCGTCCCACGGCATGACCGTGCTGATGACGACGCACTACATGGACGAGGCCGACGCCAACTGCGACCGGGTCTCGCTGATGCACCGCGGCAAGATCCGCGCCACCGGTAGCCCGGCCGGGCTGAAGGGGACCCTGGGCGACGGCGCGACGCTGGATGACGTGTTTCGCCACTACACCGGCGATGCCCTGGGCGGTACGCCGGAAGAAGGAGGCATTCGTGACGTACGCCGCGCCCGGCGCACCGCCCGCCGACTTGGCTAGCACAGCCGGCCCCCTTGGCGTCGCCGACGGCCCGCTGGCCTACCTGGCCCGGCTCGCCAGCCGGGTGATCGCGCTTTGCTGGGTGGAGCTGAGGAAGATCCGGCACGACCGCACCGAGCTGTACACGCGCGCCATACAGCCGGCGCTATGGCTGATCATCTACGGCGAGGTGTTCACCCACGTCCGGGCGATTCCCACGCCGAAGGGCATCCCGTACCTGGCCTTCCTCGCGCCGGGCATCCTGGCCCAGTCGGCGCTGTTCATCGCGATCTTCTACGGCATCCAGATCATCTGGGAACGCGACGCGGGCGTGCTGACCAAGCTCATGGTCACCCCCACCCCGCGGGCCGCGCTGATCACCGGCAAGGCGTTCGCGTCCGGAGTCCGGTCGCTCATCCAGGGCGTCGCCGTCGTGATCATCGCCGCGCTGCTCGGCGTCTCGCTCACCGCTAACCCGCTGAAGCTGCTCGCCGCGGCGATCATCCTCATGCTCGGCTCGGCCTTCTTCGCCTGCCTGTCGATGACGATCGCCGGCCTGGCGGTCTCCCGCGACCGCCTGATGGGCATCGGCCAGGCCATCACCATGCCGCTCTTCTTCAGCTCAAGCGCCTTGTACCCGGCCTCGATCATGCCCGGCTGGCTTCAGGTCATCAGCGCCGTCAACCCGCTGACCTACGAGGTTGAGGCGCTGCGCGGCCTGCTGATCGGCGTGCCGGCCACGCTGTGGCTGGACACCCTCGTCTTGACCGGCTCCACGGTGGCGGGCATCACGGCCGCCAGTCTCCTGCTCAACCGCCTGGCCAGCCGGTAGAGGCGGACATTATTTGGGCCCTCGGCGCGTTCGCGCCGAGGGCCCAAATAATGCGACGGCGCCGCAGCTCAGCCGCTGCGGACGGGGGCACCGCAGGGCGAACAGATCCAGCCGCGGACGGGGGCACCGCGTGGCGCAGCGCCGCCGCACACAGCCACTTTAACATCGTTCGGTTTACGCAAACAAGTCGTCTAGGTAAGAACGTCGGCTAGGTCACGGAAGTTCCCGGGATGCCCCCCTCCGTGCGGGAGTTGACGCGCACCCACCGGGAGGGCGGAGCCGCGCCCGCCTAAGCTGGAGACCAGGGGGACCACGGACTGACGGGAATGGCGACGATGGCTGATTTTGCTTTCACCGAGCTGCTGCCGCTCGGGCACGACGACACCACCTACCGCAAGATCGGTGACGGCGGGGTAGTCAGCCGGGTCGCGTTGGGCAGGAAGTTCCTGGAAGTTGAGCCTGAGGTCCTCACGCTGCTGACCAGGACGGCGTTCCGTGACATCGCCCACCTCCTGCGGCCCTCGCACCTGCGGCAACTGCGGTCGATCCTCGATGACCCGCAGGCTTCGCCAAACGACCGGTACGTAGCTCGCGACCTGTTGCAGAACGCGAACATCGCGGCCGGCGGGGTCTTGCCGATGTGCCAGGACACGGGGACCGCGATCGTCATGGGCAAGCGCGGCCAGCGGGTGCTCACCGACGGGCGTGATGAAGAGCACATCGCCCGCGGCGTGTACGACGCCTACACGCAGCTGAACCTCCGCTACTCCCAGATGGCCCCGCTGACCATGTGGGAGGAGAAGAACACCGGCTCCAACCTGCCCGCCCAGATCGAGCTGTACGCGACCGACGGGGACGCCTACAAGTTCCTGTTCATGGCCAAGGGCGGCGGCTCGGCGAACAAGTCCTACCTGTACCAGGAGACCAAGGCGGTGCTGAACCCGGCGCGGATGGCCTCGTTCCTGGAGGAGAAGATTCGCTCGATCGGGACGTCGGCGTGCCCGCCGTACCACCTGGCGATCGTCATCGGCGGGACTAGCGCTGAATTCGCTCTCAAGACGGCCAAGTACGCGTCGGCGCGCTACCTCGATACGTTGCCCGGTTCGGGGGACCCGCTCGGGCACGGGTTCCGCGACGCTGAGCTGGAGGCGACGGTGCTGGGGATCACGCGCGAGATCGGGATCGGGGCGCAGTTCGGCGGCAAGTACTTCTGCCA
>JAICUO010000458.1 GCA_025935815.1 Streptosporangiaceae bacterium | reverse complement strand
GCCGGGTCCGCCTCAGGGCCCGCGAGCTCTCCGGATCCGTCCGGGCCATCCAGTCCGTCGGTGTCGTCGGCCAGATCGCCGCTCATCTCGGCGAAGTCGCCGATGTCGTCGGCGAGGACGGCCAGGACGGTGAGCGTGGCCTGGAGGTCGGCGTCGTCGGGGTCGAGATCGCCGAAGTCGCCCGGGTCCGCGTTCTCCAGATTCGCGTCGGTGTCCAGGTCCGCCTCGCCGGGCTCCGCCGCGATCGAGCCACCGTTGGCGTCGGAGCGCAGCGCGGAACCGCGCTCATGCGGGTGCTGAGAACCAGAAACGTCTGGCGGTAGCGCCGCCTGAACCGCCGCGACCTCGACGGCCCGCGGCTCTTGGTCCGAGATCCCGGAGCGCTGCCTGCGGTCACGCTCCGCGCGCCGCCGGGCTTTGCCCTGCTTGGTATTACGCCTGCTCATCCCTATCGCCTCCTAGGCCCACCGCGACCAGGGATGCCGATAACAATATCCCCAAATCTAGGCGTCATGGCTCACGGGGCTGGGCGCTAATGGTCGGCCGATCCGGAGCGGAAGGGTGCGCGGTCCGCGGACCTGGCCCGCGGACCAGGTGACCGCGCCGGGGTCATCAAGGGTGAACGCCGGGATCCGCTCGAGCCACGCCTCGAGGGCGACCCGGAGTTCCATCCGCGCCAGGTGCGACCCCAGGCAGCGGTGGATGCCCAGCCCGAAGGCGGCATGCCGGTTGACCTCGCGGTCGATGACGACCTCGTGTGCCCGGTCGAACTGCGCCGGGTCACGGTTGGCCGCCGGGAACGACAGCAGGATCCAGTCCTCGGCCTTCATCTCCACGCCGTGCCAGTGCATGTCCTCCTTGACCAGCCGCGCCATCGTGACCGGAGCGTAGGCCCGGAGGAGCTCCTCCATCGCGGTCGGCAGCCGCCCGGGTTCCGCGACCAGGCGCTCACGGTCGGCGGGCGTCTTCGCCAGGTGCCACAATGACGCGCCGATGGCACTCCAGCTCGTGTCGATGCCCGCGATGAGCAGCAAGGCCATGGCGCCGGTGACAACCGACGGGTCGAGCTTGCGGCCGTAGAGCTCCGCGTTTATCAGGTAGGTGGTGAGGTCATCACGCGGTTCGTCCAGGTGGTCGTGGACCTGCTCGAGCAGGTAGTCGAACATCCGGGAGACTCGCTCGACGCGTTCATCCGGAGGCAGGTTGATGCCTTCGAGCAGGTCCTCGACGAACTCACGGAACCGCGGCCCGTCCTGCGGGGGGAAGCCGAGCATGTCGGCGATGACCCGCATCGGGATGTGCTGCGCGTAGTCCTGCGCCGCGTCGACCACGGCCCGTCCCGCGAACGAGTCGATGAGCGAGCGACAGAACGCTCGGGTAGCCGGCTCGTACCTGGCCAGGGCCTTCTTGGTGAACGCCGGCAGCAGCAGCTTGCGCGCGTCGTGGTGAAACGGCGGGTCGGAGGAGATAGGCGGCGAGCCGCCGACCGGCGCTAGCTCCCGGGGTGGCCGGAAGTTGCTCAAGATGACCGACCGCGAGGAGAAGCGCTCGGTGTCGTGCGCGATCGCCGCGACGTCTTCGTGGCGGGTCGGCAGCCAGGCGCCGCCGAACCGCTCGGTGCGGGCGATCGGGCAGCGCTGCCGCAGGTCGTCCTGGATCGGGTAGGGATCCGCGGACCACTCCGGCTCGAGGTGGGAGAAGTCGGTTGCCCAGTCGCGGACCGGGCCGGTGATGATCTCGCTGCGGGTACCGGTTACCTCGCGCTCGCCGGTTTCCTGGGAGTCCCGGGTGAAGCGGTCATCAATGGCCATGTCAGCCCTCCTCGGCCAGCTCGATCGCGTGCTCGGGGCAGTTGAGGGCGGCCAGGCGCGCGTCGCGCTCCGCCTCCGGCGGCACGACGCCGTCGCCGGGGACCTGCCCGTAGCCCTCGTCGTCCTCTCTGAACAGGGCGGGCGCGAGGCCGTAGCAGCGGCCGTGCCCCTGGCAGAGCCCGGGATCGATCTCCACTTTCATTGCGCTGTTCCTGTCTGTGCGCTAGCGGCGGACGGGGCCAGGCCGGCCACCACCCGGGCGAGCAACGCGGCCCACTCCCCCTCGGTGACCTCGTGGAGGTCCGGCGTGATGAGCGCGCTGCCCATCGCGAGCAGGAGGCAGAAGTGGGCCAGCGCGCCGGGCGACAGCGACGGATCGAGTTCCCCGCCGGCCTGGGCGACGCCCACCAATTCGGCGAGCCAGTCACTGCGCTCGCCCACGTAGTCACGCATCGGCCGGGCGACGTCCTCGTCGCGACGGGCCGCGACCAGCGCCTCGACGATGAGATAGCCACGGGCGTCGCGCCGGCGCGGGAGCTGCCGCCCCAGGAGCAGGAGCAGGTCCGTAGCCGGACGACCGGGATCGGCGGCGAGCACCTCGGCGAGTAGTCGCCGGCCGTGGGTGCGCAGCGCGGCCACGAGCAGTTCGGCTTTCGAGCCAAAGTGCGCGTACAGCGCGCCGCCGCTCACGCCGGCGGCCACGGCGATGTCCGCCACCCGCGTGCCGTCGTATCCACGCCGGGCGAAGGCATCCGCTGCCGCCAGCAGCAGCCGCTCACGGGTTTCCGCGGAGCTGACGCCCGCAATGCGTCCCATGACCAGAATTAAAGGATCGTTCATTTTATAAGTCAACAGGCATCTGCCCGGCCCGGATTTCCGCACGCCGCGCCCGCCACCGCCCGCGCCCGCAGGCCTCGCGGTCATCCAGCCGCCTGCCGGTAGCGTCAGCCGGCGGGAACGGCGGCTGCCAGCGCGAGCACGTTGGGCGACGGCAGCGCCGTCACGACACCGACTGGGTGAGCGTCCCTGTGTAGGTGCCGCCGACTGCGGACGCGGGGACCGCGACCGAGATGACCGGGTTCCATGTCGCCGTGTTGTCGCCGACCCCGGAGGTTCCCGTTACGACTGGCGCGGCGGTGCCTGACAGCGTGACAGGGGTTCCGGTCGCGGTGATGGTCCCTGTGGTGGTGATGGACCCAGGGTCATACCCGACGTCGGTGGCCGTGATGGTCTCGGCTGGCGTGGCGGCGCCCGTGGTCCAGTCGCTCGACGACGCGGTAGTGGTCCAGCTCGCCGAGAGCAGGGCCCGGTCGTCGGTCACCGTAACCGGCCCCAGTGCCCCGGAGATCGTGGTGCCCGGCGCTCCGATGCCCAGGTCGGCGGAGACGGGAGCGCTCATCGACAAGGCTCCGGTCGTCACGGTGAAGGTCACCGTGGTGTCCGGGTCGGCCCCGCTCGGGCCACTCGACGAATACGCCAGTACGGCCGGCTCGGCGGCGCTGGCTGATGCCGCGGCCGGAGCCAGCCCAAGAGCCATGACAACCGCTACCGCCAGGACGCCAAATGCGGCATTTCCCATTAGTCCCCCTATCAAAGTCCCGGGCGCCCAGGCGCCATTCCCACAACCAGTACTTATCTCATAACTATCGGTAACCGCAAGGACATTCGGCTGGGGCTGGCCAGCCGCGTGGCGGCGGTTATCGGCTGGGTGCCGTTGGTGAGAGCATGTAGTTGCCTGACACGGGAGAGATCGGGTCACTTTGATCGTGTTGATGCTGGGGCTGGGTGCGGCGTCGGTGCTGCCTGGCCAAGACGAGAGCGGGCCAGGGTGAGCGCCAGCGGGGATCGCCCGGACGCACAGGCCATCCCGGCCGGGCAAGGCGTGCAGTTCGGCAGCGGCAATGTTCAGCACAATTACTTCATCCGAGAGCACGCCGATCAGCGGCGTGCTGGCGCGCAGCGTATTGCCGGGGCGGGGACCGTGGTGGTGGGGGATGTGCCGCGCAAGCCTGCGGCGTTCCAGCCGCGTGCGGGCCTGATGGAGGTGCTCAAGCGGCCGCCCGGGTCCGGCGAACCGGTGGTGGTCGCGTTTGTCGGTATGCCGGGGGCCGGCAAGACGCAGTTGGCGGCGGCGCACGCCCGGCGGCGGATCGCCGAAGGCTGGCGGCTGGTGGCCTGGATCGATGCCAGCGATACGGCGTCGGTGCTGGCCGGGCTGGAGCAAGTCGCGGCAGATACGGGCATGCATCCTGCGGGCGGGAACGCCGGAAGTGGCCGGGATGCCGAGAAGCTGGCCAAACGAGTGCGGAACTGGCTGCAGGCTGACGGGGAGCGGCGGCTGGTGGTGTTCGACAACGTGGCCGACCTGGACGGGCTCGGGCCGTACATCCCATCCGCCGGGGCCGCTGAGGTCGTTATCACCAGCAACCGGCAGTCAGCCGCCCGCATGGGGACCGGCGTGCCAGTGGAGGAGTTCACCGCGGATGAGGCACTCCAGTTCCTGGCCGGGCGGCTCGGGCGAAGTGACGCGAGGGCCGGAGAACTGGCGGGGGAACTGGGGTGCTTGCCGCTCGCGCTGGCGCAGGCCGCCGGGATGATCTCCGCGCGGGGCCTGGACTGCGGCATGTACCTGGAGCGGCTGCAGGCCCTGCCCGCGCAGGAGTACCTGCGGCGTGAGGAGGGGCAGCCATACCCGCGACGGGCGGCCGAGTCGGTCCTGCTGTCGCTGGAGGCGGTGCAGGCGGCCGACCCGACAGGGATGTCCGCCGGGCTGATGGAGTTCCTGGCCGTGCTGTCGCCCGCCGGGGTTCACCGCGACCTGCTGCACGCCGCCGGGCAAGCCAGGAGCCGGCCGGCCGAGCCGGGCCAGGTGGACGAGGCGCTCGGCCGCCTGAACGAGCGCTCGCTGCTGGCGTTCAACGTAACCGAGCAGGCAGTCACGGTGCACCAGCTTGTCATGCGAGTGGTCCGGGACTTGCTGGCCAGGCAGGGGCGCCTGGCGGACGCGTGCCGGGATGCCGGCTCGGTGCTCGAAGCCCGGGCCAGCGCGCTGGACGGCTCGCCCGACCGGCACGCAGTCCGCAACGTCATCGACCAGGCCCTGGCCCTGCTGGGCAACGCGACCGGAACCGCCGGCGACATCGACGATGACCTGCTCATGCTCCGGTACCACACGGCATCGCACATGCGCGCCCTGCGGTACAAGATGCCGGAGGCGATCGCGATCGCGGAGAAGCTGGCCGCGGACTCTGAGCGGAGGTTCGGCCAGGACGACCGCGCCACGCTGGAGGCGAAGACGCTCCGCGCCCTCGCCTACCAGAAGATGGGGCGGTATGACGAGGCGATCGTGCAGCTCCAGAATGTGCTTGCCGACCGGGAACGGCTGCTGGGACCTGACGATGCAGGCACGCTGGCAGCGTGCACGAACCTGGGCAAGGCTTACGCAGACGTCGGCCGGGAAGCCGACGCGCTCCCGTTGCACGAGCGGGCTCTCGCGGGGTTCGAACGGCTGAGGGGTCCGAATGCCCAGGCCACGATCGAGGCCATGAACAACCTTGCCGCGTCCTACCACGCCGTTCACCGCAGCACCGCAGCGATCGCCTTGATGGAGCAGGCCGTTGCCCGCCAGGAGCAGTTCACTGGCCCGGGGTCGCCCGGCGCGCTGTTCCTCCGGGGCAACCTCGCCTCGCTCTATTACGAGGCCAGCCGGCGCGACGATGCTCGGGCACTGCTCGAACAGGTCCTGGACGCCCAGGAGCAGGCCATGGGATCCGACCATCCCGATATCCAGATGTGGCGGGCGAACCTTGCCAGCATGTACCGGGAAGCCGGCCAGCGCGACAAGGCAACCGCGCTGCTCGAACAGGTCGTGGATGCCCGGAAGCGGACACTGGGCCCAGGCCACCCGCTCACCATCGACGCGCAGAAGACCCTGTCCTCCCTCCAGCGAGGCGACCGCACGCTCACGGAAGTCCTCCTGGGGGCAATGCGCGATCCCGATCCCGCGAACCATCCTGGCACCCGCCAGCCGCCCCGCCCCGGCCGGCGATGGCGACCACCCTGGCGGAAGTGATCCGCTGCACTGCCACGCACGAGCACCTGATGAGGCCAGGAAGACTAGTGACCGCTGCCGGTCGCTGACCCGCTGGCCGACGGGCGGCGTGCAGACAGCAATGTGGAGATCGCCGGAGCCAGGGCGGCCGGCGTAGGGTCACTGTGACGTCCGGGCGCGTGCCCGCCCTGCCCGCCAGGGCGGCCCTGGCCTGGCTCGCTGGCGCCGGCAGGCGGGCGCGCCGTCTAGGGAGTGCAAGGAATCCGGTCCCGGCGGAAAGGGCGGCGGCATGTTCGCTGATGCGAAGGCATTCAGTGGGTTCTCGGTGGACGACCTCCAGGTGGCGGCGAAGTTCTACGGCCAGTCGCTCGGCCTGCGCACGTCGCTGGCCAACGGCCTGCTGGTGCTGCACCTGGCGGGCGGCCGGGACACCCTGGTCTACCCCAAGGGCAAGGCTCTCGTGCCTGCCACGTTCTCTATCTTTAACTTCCCCGTGGGCGACATCGAGGCGGCTGTCGACGTGCTGGCCCGGCGCGTCGTAGCGTTCTAGCGATACGACGGCGCCGGGCATGACGTGCGCGGGATCGGC
>JAICUO010000003.1 GCA_025935815.1 Streptosporangiaceae bacterium | reverse complement strand
TCTGGCTCAGCTTCGCCTTGGCCTCGATCCGGCTGATCACCAGCTCGACGCCGACGATGGCGCGCAGCTGGCCCGCGATGAACGCGGCCGGCGCGTCGTCGACCGCCCACGGGCGGGGGCTGCCCGCCTCGTGCTTGGCGGTCAGGCGGCGGACCACGCTCTCGGTCCACCCGGGGTCGTCGTGCACGACCAGCTCGCCGTACACGTGCGCGGTCACGTAGTTCCAGGTGGGGACGACCCGGCCGTGCGCGGGCTTGGACTCGGCGTAGAACGACGGCGAGATGTAGGCATCCGGCCCGCGCACGATCGCGAGCGCCTCGCCGCGCGCGGGGAGCCTCCACTGCGTGTTGTTCCTGGCCAGGTGCCCGTGCAGCGCGGCCGGCCCATCCGGCGAGGCGGGCACGTAGCTGAACGGCAGCATCGTGGCCACCAGCCCGTCCGCCGTCAGCGTGACAAGGTCAGCCGCGCCGTGCCGTTGCAGCAAATCGTGAACAGCCGCGTCATCCGCCGCGAAATGCGTGGGAACGTACATGTCTCCACATCCCTTCCCGGTCAGTATGGTTTGGGGGATGGAGGGCGACAACGGGGGCGGGGAAAGCCCATGAGGATCACCTTGCCCCGGGCGGACGGGACCCTGGAGGCCTACCAGGTGCACCCGCCGCCGCAGTGGCAGATGCAAGGCAAGCTGCCCCGGTCGCGGGTCGCGTACGCGGCGGCGCACGTGGTCGCCGACCCGCTGGCCGGCCCGGCGCCGGCCGCGCTGGACTGGGACGCGACGCTGCGGTTCCGCAGGCACCTGTGGAGCCACGGGCTGCGGGTCGCCGACGGCATGGACACCGCCCAGCGCAACGCGGGCCTGGAGTGGGACGCCACCCGCGAGCTGGCCGCGCGCACGGCGGCGGCCGCCCGCGACTTCGGCGACCCCGCCGAGCTGGTCGCCGTCGGCGTCGGCACCGACCACGCCCGGTACGCCGACAGCCTGGCGCAGGTCACCCACGCCTACCTGGAGCAGCTGGCCGCGATCCGGGCGACCGGGGCCAGCGCGGTGCTGATGGGCAGCCGCGAGCTCGCCGCGATCGCCCGCGGTCCCGGCGACTACCACGAGGTGTACGCGCAGGTGCTGTCCCAGTCAGACCGGCCGGTGATCTTGCACTGGCTGGGGGAGATGTTCGACCCGTGGCTGGCCGGGTACTGGGGCGCGCGCGACGTCTGGGCCGCCACCCAGTCGCTGCTGACGCTCGTGCGGGACAACGCCGACCGGATCGACGGCATCAAGGTCTCGCTGCTGGACGCCAACCACGAGATCGCGCTGCGCACGGCGCTGCCGGCCGGGGTGCGGCTGTACACCGGCGATGACTTCAACTACCCCTCGCTGATCGCGACCGGCAGCCACGCGCTGCTGGGCATCTTCGACGCGATCGCGCCCGCGGCGGCCACCGCGCTGCGGGCGCTCGATGACGGGGACAAGCTGCGCTACGAGGAGGTCCTGGCGCCGACCGTGCCGCTGGCGCGCAAGGTGTTCGAGGCGCCGACCCGTGACTACAAGACCGGGCTGGTGTTCCTGGCCTGGCTGGCGGGATACCAGGACGCCTTCGTGATGATCGGCGGCGCCCAGTCCGCCCGCTCGCTGCTGCACCTGGCCGAGGTCTTCCGGCTCGCCGACTACGCCGGGCTGCTCCCTAACCCGACCGTGGCGATCAGCCGGATGTCGACCCTGCTGGCCGTGCACGGGATCGGCCAGTAACCGTCCCGCCGGCCTCGCCAGGGAGCGCGGTGAATGCGCATACGACACGCTGTAGTGCACGATATTTACGAAAACGATACGTTTTGCGCGAAGCGATTGCGCAATCGGCGGCGGCCCGGGACGCGATGCGCCGTCGCGATCCGCCGCGTGGCGTGCGATGACGTGGTCGCGAGGGGGCGGGAGCGCAGGCGCGGCGGCACCGGAGCTGCTGTGGTCCCGCTCGGGGTTTTCATGAGAGTTTCATGGTCCTTGCCGCCGCCGCCGCAGGTGGAGGCCGGCCAGCCGCCCCTTAACTTGACCGGTTTAGCTGACGGAACCTAGCGTGAGCGCAGCTGGCATCCGGCGCGCGGCTCGCCTGGGAGGTGCGGCGCCGGCCGGCCGGGTGGCCGCCGGCCGGGCTTCTAGCGGGTGGTACGGCGGGATCCGCGGAGCCTGCGGCGGCTTCGCGGATCCCGCGCAATTTCGCGCATCTTCGCGCGGGTAGATGTTGGATCCGCTCTGATCGTGAAATTTTCAGTTGTTTTACCTCTGAGGTCAGAGTGGCGCGATCTGCGATTGCTGCCTGTGATGCTCCAGGCACTGCACGAGTTCCCCCCTGTACCTCTGGCAACGCTCTGCGAGCCCTATGAGGCGAATCTAAAAACGGATTCTTCGCGGCGGCCAAAACGCGTTTGCAGGGCATCTGGCACAGCATTGGCAGAGCCTACGATCAGCGCAGCCTCAGCCTTACCCAAGGAAGGACGCGCTCATGGAATCACCCCCAATGATCAGCCGGCGCATCGCGCTGAAAGGCGCGGGCGCCCTTGCCCTAGCCCTGGGCACGGTAGAACTGGCGGGCCGGCACGCCATCGCCCCGCAGCGCATGGTGCTCGAAGCCTCCTCGCTGCCCGATATCCAATTCGACATTGGCGCTTTTATTGCCGCGCCGCGCACCTTTAACGATGGTGGCGGGACCATAACGGCGCAACTGCCGCCAGTGCACACGGTGTTCATCACCGCGGCGCTCCACCGCGCGCCGACAAGGGCGGACCAGACGAACCTCGCCAACGCCCTGGCGACCATCGAGGCGACCTACCCGTTCCGCGCGGACGGGATCTTCACCTTCCTCGCCTACGGGATCCCGTACTTCAACAAGCTGCCCGGCGGGGTGAACGGGACGCTGGTCGCCTCGCACATGCCCCGGCTGACCTCC
Organism: Streptosporangiaceae bacterium; assembly: GCA_025935815.1. Lineage (GTDB taxonomy): Bacteria > Actinomycetota > Actinomycetes > Streptosporangiales > Streptosporangiaceae > Trebonia. The sequence goes on along the minus strand of JAICUO010000003.1, from coordinate 45,160 downwards.
AACACCAGCCGGTACATGCTGGAGGAGGCCGTGCCCTCTCCGACCGACGTCAGCCCGGCCAACCCGGGGATCACCAAGGAGACCTTCAACGTCCCGGTCCGGATCGAGGCCAACGACCTGCTCATCACGCTCCGCAGCGACAACTCCACCATCATCAGCGATGTGATGGCCTGGCTGGGCGGCAGCAACCGGCTCAAGAACGCGGCGGTCCCCTCACCCGCCCTGTTCCAGGGCCTGGCGACCGTCACCTCCAGCCGCGCCATGTTCGTGGGGATATCGCTGCCGCGCAACATGGCCGAGACGCACGGGTTCTCGTACTCACAGTCGATCAACGCCGACTCGCCCATGTGGATGGGATTCCTGGACCAGCACACCAACGGCGCCGGGCCGGCCCCGATCTGCACGGCGGTCGGCAACGCGTCCGCCAAGCTGACCAACGCGAACGCCGGCGACTACTTCGACAACGCCTCCGTCCAGCACCTCTCGCACGTCATCCAGGACCTGGCCCAGTTCTACGCGCCGCCCGCGGCCGACCCGCCGGACGGCGAGACCTACCAAGAGCGGGTGCAGTACATGTTCCGCTCCAACCCGATCCCGTCGCTGGGCAACAGCAACCAGTTCAACAATGGCGGCGGCCCGGCCTACCTGCCCAACAACTTCCAGGGGGCCGGCGATGCGGCCGCCAACGCCCAGGCCATCAACACCTTTAACGGCGAGCACCGGATGGGGCACCTGTCGGGGCTGCAACGCTCCTCGCGGGCCGCCGACGGGACGCCCATCCACGCCCGGATGGACGGGCCCGGCCTGGACAGCCTGGACGTCCCGAACGGCTCGGCGCAGCCGAAGCTGCAGTTCAGCATCTTCACCCCGACCGCGGAGTTCTTCCGGGTGATGCGCGTCAACCAGGCGTCGCTGGACCTGGTGAACCAGTTCGGCGTCGCTCCCGAGGACAACGGGCTGGAGCGCTTCCTGACCGCCACGCGCCGGCAGAACTTCCTCATGCCCCCGCGCAGGCACCGGGCGTTCCCGCTGATCGAGCTCGCCTAGCCGCCGCGCCTGGCCGTCCCCCGCCGTCCCCGGCGGGGGACGGCCAGGGCGAAAGGAGGACGGCGAGGGCCAGCACCCCCCTGGGCCTCGCCGCGCCCGCCCTCAGCGCGGCCACCCCTCCGCGCACGGGACGCCCTCGCGGCGCCCCCCCTCACCCTTACTACGTCACCGGGCCACCGCGCGGATCACTGCCCGGCGGGCGGCCGTCCGCTGAGTTGCCGCGCCAGCAGCCTGAGGACCTCGTCATCGGTTACCTGGGAGAAGTCTTCGTACCATTCCCCGACGGCGACCAGATAGGAGGGCTCGCGCACGCACACCACCTCGTCGGCGACTTCGGCGAGAAGGGCAACCGCCTGGCGGGCGCCGACCGGCACGGCCAGCACCAGCCGGCGGGGGCATCGCTCCCGCAGTGCGCGCAGGGCCGCCTCGGCGGTGGAGCCGGTCGCCAGGCCGTCGTCGACGAGCACGACGTCGGCTTCGCGCATCTCCGGCAGGTCCCGGCCAGCCCGGTAGAGCTCCACCCGGCGCGAGACCTCTCGCCGCGCGCGCCGCACGAGCGCGTCCACCTCGGCGGGGCCGAGGCCGAGGGCGGTGGCGGTGGCGGTCATCACCGGCTCTTCGCGGCCCTCGGCGACCGCGCCGATGCCGAGCTCCTCCTGGCCGGGGGCGCCGACCTTGCGGGCCACGAGCACGTCGAACGGCACGTCCAGCCCGGCCGCGACCTCGGCCGCCACGGGAACCCCGCCGCGCGGCAACCCGAGCACCACCGGCGACTGGAGGCGAAGGTCATCCAGCCGCCCGGCCAGCGCCCGCCCAGCGCGCGCCCGGTCGGCGAAGCGAGCCATGCGATCACCTCCGGCCCCGCCCCAGCAGCACTTGGTTCCCTACCGCCATCGGCAGGGGCGAAACCATTCCCATGGCATTTCGCCCGGCCGCTGACCCCGGCGAGGGCTACGAGGGGGCGCGCATCTGGTGCCGGAGCGCGGCGAGGTCCATTGACGTCCAGTGCTCGATCAGCTTGCCGTCGCTGATCCGGAAGATGTCGATGAACTCGAACTCCACGCGGTTCCCGGTCGGCGGCAGGTCCCACAGCTCACCGAGGTGCGTGCCCCGGAGCGTCTTGCGGGTGGCGACCAGGTCGCCCTCGGCGAGCTGCTCGTTGACCTCCATGGTGGCATCCGGGAACGCCCGCAGCAGCGCGCCGTAGAACGCCTGGAAGCCACCCGCGGGCCGGGCCGTCTCGGGGATGGGCTGACCGCCCGGCCGGTAGTGGTTCACGAACGCGGGGTGGAAGACCTCATCCGCGAACGCTAGGTCGTGCTGGTTCTGGCAACGCTCCACGAACTCGGCCACGACCCGCTTGTTGTCATCGGCTGACATCCCCACCTCCCGCACTGGAGGCAATGATGCATCAGCGCGGGCGCAGGCCGCTAGCCCGGCTGGACTCGCCCGCGACCGCGTAGCCTAGTCGGCGGGGCTGCGGATGGCGGTCAGGAGGCGGCCCAGGCCGAAGTCCCAGGCCTGCTCGACGTCGCCGCCGAGCCGGAACGCCCCGGCGAGCTCCATCGTGATGAAGCCGTGCGCCCAGGCCACGATCGTGCGGGCCGCCGGCAGCGCGTGCCGCGGGCCGGCCTGCTGCGCGACAATGTTCAAGAACGTGGCTGAGGAGCGCACGGATCGCGCCGTCGCGCCGGGGACGGCTTGCGGCGCCATCATGAGCGTGTAGGTGACCGGGTTCGCGTGGGCGAACCCGCGGTAGGCGGCCGTCATCGCGCGCAGGTCGGCGACCGGGTCACCGGAGATGGCGGCCGCGTCGAGCACACCGGTCAGCTCGTCGGCCACGTCCTCCAGGACGAGCCGGAACAGGTCCGAGCGGTTGCGGACCCGCTTGTAGAGCGACGGCGCCCGCACCCCGACGGCGTCGGCCACGTCGCGCATGGTGAGCGCGTCCACGCCGCGTTCTTCCAGGAGGCGCCGCCCGGCGGCCACGATGGCGGCGGTCGAGGTCTGCGGGTGCGCGGGCATCCCGGCCTCCTGTCCCTTGAGAAGCCGCAATCCGGTTGCGGACCGCCGTGAAGGCTAACTATATTAGCCTTGCAAAGGCTAATAACCGTAGCCTTACGATACGTCCGGGAGGCAGTGCTATGGAGGCCGTGCCATGCAGATAGCCAAGGGTCTGCACCGGATCGGTTCGGACATCGTCAACAGCTACCTGGTCGTCAGCGGAGACGGCGTGACGATCATCGACGCGGGGCTGCCCCGGTACTGGGGGCGGCTGGGCAGCGAGCTCGCGCAACTGGGCCTGACGCTGGACGACGTGCGGGCGCTGGTCCTCACGCACGGCGACAGTGACCACATTGGCTTCGCCGCCCGGCTGCACCGCGAGAAGGGCATCCCCGCCTACCTGCACCCCGCCGACGACGGCCGCGCCCGGCTGCAGGTGAAGAAGCCCAACAGCGGCTGGGGGCCGGTCAAGGCGGGGCCGCTGGCCGGTTTCTTGTGGTACTCCGCGCGCCAGGGGGGCTTGCGGATCCGCCCGGCCGGCGAGCTGCGGCCAGTCGATGATGGCCAGGTGCTCGACGTCCCCGGTGCGCCCCGGATCATCCACGTGCCCGGCCACACGCCCGGGAGCATCGCGGTGCACGTCCCGGCGGTCGACGCGCTGTTCATCGGGGACACCATGACGACCCGCAACGTGCTCACCGGCGCGACCGGGCCCAAGCCGGCGCCGTTCACGCTCGAGCCTGGACAGGCCCTGGCCTCCCTGGGCCACCTCAGCGCCGTCGACGCGACCTGGGTCCTGCCAGGTCACGGCCCGGCCTGGGACGGCGGCGTGGCCGAGGCCGTGCGGCTCACCCGCGAGTCGGGGGCGTGATACCCAACGGCCTAGAATTAAGTCCTTCGATGCCGTGCTGAGCGGAGGATCAGCGCATGAATATGCCCGGCTACGTCACCGCGGTCATGGCCAAGGCCGAGGCCGGCGGCGTGCACGGGGCCGGGCTGGCCGCCCTGCGCAGGCGCCTGCAGCTGCTGGGCGGGCAGCAGGCCGGCCTGCTGCCCAGCGAGGTCCTGGAGCCGATCGCGGACCTGCCACGCCTGGACGAGCTGCCCGAACCGTCACCGAGCCAGGTCCGCGACGTGCTCGATGGCCTCGTGATCGTCAAGCTCAACGGCGGGCTAGGGACGAGCATGGGCTTGTCCGGCCCGAAGTCGTTGCTGGAGGTCAAGCCGGGCGCGAGTTTCCTCGATGTCCTGGCCAGGCAGGTGCTGGCGTTGCGGGAACGGCACGGCGCGCGGGTGCCGCTGGTGCTGATGAACTCCGAGGTGACCCGCGACCCCTCGTTGAAGGTGCTGAGCCGCTACGACGGCCTGGGCGTGCCGGGCGTGCCACTGGACTTCCTGCAGGGCCACCAGCCCAAGATCCGGGCCGACGACTTCACGCCGGTGTCGTGGCCGGCCTGCCCGGAGCTGGAGTGGTGCCCGCCCGGGCACGGTGACATCTACCCGTCGCTGGCGGCGTCGGGGATGCTGGACGCGCTGCTCGGCGCCGGCCTGCGTTATGCCTTCGTCTCCAACTCCGACAACCTCGGCGCGCTGGCCGACGCGCGGATCGCCGCCTGGATGGCCGCGCAGCGGGCACCGTTCGCGCTGGAGGCGGTGCGCGGCACGCCGGCCGACCGCAAGGGCGGCCACCTCGCCAGCTACCAGGGGCAGCTGGTGCTGCGGGAGACGGCCCAGGTGCCCGACGGCGATGTCTCGTTCACCGACGTCGAACGCTGGCGCTGGTACAACACGAACAACATCTGGATCGACTTGCGCGCGCTCAACGAGCTGCAAGCCGCCGACCCGGCGGCGCCAGGCCTGCCGCTGATCCTCAACCGCAAGACCGTCGACCCGCGCGACCCGCACAGCACCCCGGTGATCCAGCTGGAGTCCGCGATGGGCGCGGCGATCAGCTCCGTGCCCGGCGCCCGGGCCATCTGCGTTCCGCGCTCACGGTTCGCCCCCGTCAAGACCACCAACGACCTGCTCGTCGTCCGCTCCGACGCCTACGAGCTCACCAGCGACGGGCAGATGAGGGCCACCTTCGACGGCCAGGGGCCCGTCGCCACCCTGGATCCGGACTACTACAAGCTGCTGCCCGACTTCGACCAGCGGTTCCCGGCCGGGCCGCCCTCGCTGCGCCGCTGCCGCCAGCTCCAGGTCGACGGCGACGTCACCTTCGGCGCGGGCGTGGTGGTGGTAGGCCAGGCACGGGTGCGCGGCCCGCGCCACGTTCCGGACGGGGAAATGCTCGGGGCGTGAACGCACCGCGATGCCTGCGAAACTCGCGGCGCCCAGGAACCTGAGGCCGTTAGCTCGCCGTTACCAGGAAAGGGGCCGGCGGCGGGAGCGGGGCATGCAGTTCATTGAGTCGTCCATCGTGGGACTGCGCTCAGCGGTCATCACCATGACGCACCGGGAAACTCCGTTGCAGTTCATCCTCTTTCCCATGGTGCACGTGGGGGAGCAGGCGTTTTACGACGAGGTGGCGGCCCGGGCGCGGCTGTGCCAGCTCCTGGTGGCCGAGGGCGTCCCGGTCGCGGACGTTCCCGCGCAGAGCTGGATGGCGCGGCATCACTGGGGCCACCTCGTCGACCAAGTGGCCGCGCTGCGACTGGAGACCCTGGGCGTGCCGGTGCGCTGGGAGGCCGGGCCGCATGCCGAGCCGCGATCGACCAGGGAACGGCTCACGTCCCACGCGGCCGACATCGCCGGGGCGGCCACCATCGGGCTGGCCCGGAAGTTCTACAACCCCGAGCCCCGGGGCTTGCCGAGCCTGGACCAGGCGGAAGCCTACGACGAGAGCGCGGAGAACCTGACCGGCAGCTGGCTCGAGCGGCTGCTGGAGCACAACATCGTCGCCGTCCGCGATGCCAGGCTGATGGGCGTGCTCGACGAGGTTCACCGTGACCAGGCGACCGAGCAGCTCACGGTCGGCATCGTATTCGGCGCGGCCCACATGCCCGCCGTGTCCAATCATCTCAGCGGCCGGCACGGGTACATCGCGAGCAGCGCCGAGTGGCTGACCATCATCCACGTCAGGACCTAAGTGCGCGGCGACCGGCTAATCTAACGGGCGATGACCGTTGAGCTGACCCTGTTGTCGCGGGTTTGTTATGGCAGCCTGGAGATCACTGGGTCCCGGCTGCAAGGCCTGTTCGCGCTCTTGGCGCAGGACCCGCACGCGGGGGGCAGCGCCTCGCGGCTGGTGGAGGCGCTGTGGCCCGACGAGCAGCCCGAGCACCCGCTCAAGGCCCTGCAGGTCCTGGTGGCCCGGGCCCGGGCCCGGTTCGGTCCCGAGGTCATCGTGAGCACGCCCGGCGGATACCGCCTGTCGTTGCGCGCGGACCAGATCGATGCCTGCGCGGTCGCGCTCAGCGCGTCCGAGAGTGAGAAGCGGTCCCGGGCGGGTGACCATCTCGCGGCGCTCGGGCACGCCGAGGCCGGGCTCGCGCTGTGCGATGGCGCGCAGGGCTGGGACACCGGGGATGACCACCCGCTGTCGGTGCTGCGGGCGGCACGGGTTCCGGCCTACCGGTCGTTGCTGCGCAGCCGGGCGCTGGCACTGTCGCGGCTCGGACGGCGAGCCGAGGCGGCCGGACCGCTCGGCGAGCTGATCGGGCGGTTCCCCCGGGACGAGGAGGTCCTGGCCGAACTGCTGCGCTGCGAGGCGGCCACCGCGGGGTCGGCGGCGGCCCTGGCCAGGTACGCCGGTTACCAGCGGCAACTGCGTGACGAGCTCGGCAGCGACCCGGGCCCCGCGCTGCAGCGCCTGCACCAGGAACTGCTGCAGGCCGACGTGCCCGTGATCCGCCGGGGCGTCCGGCACGAGCCCAACCCGCTGCTCGGCCGCGACAACGACATCTCCGCGGTGGCCGGCCTGCTGCGCACGTCCCGGGTCACGTCGATCGTGGGCACCGGCGGCCTGGGCAAGACCCGCCTCGCGCACGCGGTCGCGATCTTGGCCGAGCAGCGCGTCGTGCACGTCGTGGAGCTCGCGGGCGTCGCCGCCGACGGCGATGTCGCCGCCGAGGTCGCGTCGGCCTTCGGCGTCGGCGAGGAAGGCGGCAACCCGGGCGGCCGCCGCGACGTCCCGGCGCAGCGCCTGGCCGGGATCGTGGCCGCCCTGGGCCCCGGCCCGGCGCTGCTGGTGCTGGACAACTGCGAGCACGTCGTGCAGGGTGCCGCGGACCTCGTGCACGCCCTGGTGTCGCTGAGCAAGGACCTGCGCGTCCTCACCACCAGTCGCGCCCCGCTGGGCCTGTCGTCGGAATCGGTGTACCTGCTGCCCGAACTGGACCTGTCCACCACGGCGGAGCTGTTCGAACAACGGGTGAGGGCGGCCCGGCCCGATGCCGACCTGCCCGCGGAGGCCGTGTGGGAACTGTGCGGCCACCTGGACGGGCTACCCCTCGCCGCGGAACTGGCCGCCGCGCGGGTCCGGATCATGTCGGTGGCCGAGATCGCCCGCCGCCTCGACGACAGGTTCGCGGTGCTGCGGGGCGGCGCCAGGGACGCGCCGCAGCGGCACCGCACGCTGCACGCCGTCATCGACTGGAGCTGGAACCTCCTCGACCCGGCCGGGCAGGCGGCGATGCGCGCCCTGTCGGTGTTTCCCGGCGGGTTCACCGCCGACGCCGCCCGGCACCTGCTCGGCGGCAACGTCTTGCTGGTCCTGGAACAGCTCGCCGATCAGTCGCTGCTCAAGGTCGCGGACACCGCGCCGGGTGCCCGCTACCGGATGCTGGAGACCGTCCGGGAGTTCGCCGCGGCGCGCTCGCGGGACGCCGGCGAGGCCGAGCGGGTGACCGGCCGGTTCCTCGCCTGGGCCCGTGACTTCGGCGCGGCGCACCACGACTGGGTGCACACCGGTGACGACCTCCCGGCCTTCGCGCTGGTCAGGGCCGAGCACGACAACCTGGTCCTGGCCCTGCGGCTCGGGCTGGACCGCAAGGACGCCGCGGCGGTGTCGGCGGTGTCGGCCGTGCTGGGCGGGCTGTGGCTGGTTGAGTCGAGTTTCGCCCGGCTCGCCGCGCTGACCCGGGACACGGCCCGGATCCTGCCGTCGTTCCGGCCCGAGCCCGCGCTCGTCGAGGCCAGCCGGACCAGCCAGGTTCTCGGCGCGGTGAGCGGGCTGCTGCTGCGCGGGCCGAACCCGGCCCGGTTCCTGGCAGGCCTGCGGCGGCTGCCACCCGGCCCGCCGGACACCTTCGCCCGGGCCGCCCAGGCCGCGCTGAACGCGCTGGCCGAGTCGCCCGAGGCCTTCATGGCGAGCCTGGACACGCTCGGCCGCAGTGACCAGCCGCTGCTCGCGGGCATGGCCAACATGATGGCCAGCTACGCCTGGGACGGGGCGGGCGACCTGGACGGCGCGCTGGCGGCGGCGCGGCGAGCGCTCGCCGCGTTCGAGCGCCGGGGCAGTGCCTGGCTCCGGGCCGGCGCGCATTCCCAGATCGGCGAACTGTGCTTGCGAGCTGACGAGGCCGGCTCGGGCGACGAGGCGGTGCGCCACCTGAACGCGGCGCTGGCGGTGGCCGAGGCGTTCGGGGCGCGGTCCACGGTAAACCGGCTGCGCGCGTCGATCGTGGCGGCCCACCTGCAGCGCGGCGCCCTCGATGAGGCAGAGCGCGAGCTGGGGCTGACGACGCCGGCTGGCTGGGACGCGGGCGACCTGCCGATGTTCGACGACGCGGTGCGGGCCGAGGTGGCGCTCGGCCGCGGCGACGTCGATGCCGGCCTTCGCCTGTGGCGCACGGCGGCGGCCGCGCTGCGGGACCCGCGGCGCGAGGAGCCCGGCGGCGACCTGGCCGGCCTGGAGCCCTGGGCGCAGGAGGTTCAGGCGATCGCGGTGGTCGCCCACGCCCGGCACGGCCAGCTCAGCCAGGTCGCGGAGATCACCGATGCGCTGCCCGCCTTGCTGTCGACGCTGACCGCGGACGCGGGGCGGCCGGCCGACTCGACCGCTGAGTCCTATCCGGGCCTTACCGTCTGGGGCTTGCTGCTGCTGGCCTTGGCGATGACGGACCTGGACCGGGCGCGGCGCGACGGGGACGAGTGCGCGGCGCGGCTGGGAGCACAGATGATCGCGCTAGCCGAGCGCTTCGGTATCGGCTACGGGTTCCGGTCAGCCACGTCGCCCGCCGCCGCCCGGCAGGCCGCGCAAGCCGCCGCCGGGCCGGCCTACGGCGACGCGGTGTCGTCGTATGCCGGCCTGGGCCCGAAGGCCCTGCGGGCCGCCCTGCGCGCCGCGCTGGCGGCGCGGACCGGGACGGCTAGCTGATCTTGCGGCGGTAGGTGACCATGGCCAGGGCGTAGGCGACGATGCCGATGCCGAGGCACCAGGCCAGGGCGGTCCAGATGCTGGCGCTGACCGGCTGCTGGGCGAACAGGTCGCGGGTCGCGTTGACGATGGAGGTCACCGGCTGGTTGTCGGCGAACGCGCGCACCGGGCCAGGCATGGTGCGGGTGGCGACGAACGCCGAGCTGATGAACGGCAGGAAGATGATCGGGTAGGAGAACGCGCCGGCGCCGTCGGTGGACTTCGCGGACAGGCCCGCGATGACGGCCAGCCAGGTCACCGCCAGGGTGAACAAGACGATGATCCCGATGACGGCGAGCCAGGCCAGGGGCCCCGCGCCGGAGCGGAACCCCATCGCGAGGGCGACCAGCACGACGATGACCAGCGAGATCAGGTTGGAGACGACGGAGGTCAGCACGTGCGCCCACAGCACGGCGGAGCGGGCGATGGGCATGGACTGGAAGCGCTCGAAGATCCCGCTTTGCAGGTCGGTGAACAGCCGGTAGGCGGTGTAGGAGATGCCCATCGCGATCGTGATGAGCAAGATGCCGGGCAGCAGGTAGGTGACGTAACGGCCGGGCCCGCCGCCGGGGGCGATGGCCCCGCCGAAGACGTACACGAACAGCAGCATGAGGGCGATCGGCATGACGGAGACGGTGATGATGGTGTCGAGGCTGCGGGTGATGTGGCGCATGGACCGGCCCAGCAGCACGGCCGTGTCGCCGATGAAGTGCGTGGTCATCATGATTCCTTCGCGGTCGTTGCGGTGATGGCCAGGAAGATGTCTTCCAGGGATGGCTGCTTTTCGACGTACTCGACGGTGGCGGGCGGGAACCGCTGCTTCAGCTCGGCGAGGGTGCCGCTGGCGATGATGGTGCCCTGGTGCAGGATGGCGATGTGCCCGGCGAGCTGCTCGGCCTCGTCGAGGTACTGGGTGGTCAGCAGCACCGTGGTGCCGCGCCCGGCGAGGTCCCTGACGCTGTTCCACACCTCGATCCGGGCCTGGGGGTCCAGGCCGGTGGTGGGCTCGTCGAGGAAGATGACCGGCGGGTCGCCGATCAGGCTCATCGCGATGTCCAGCCGGCGGCGCATGCCGCCGGAGTACGTCGCCACCTTGCGGGCGGCGGCGTCGGTGAGCTGGAAACGCTCCAGCAGGTCACCGGCGATCTTCCCGGGGTTCTTAGCGTGGCGCAGCCGGGCGACCAGGACCAGGTTCTCCCGCCCGGTCAGCACCTCATCGACGGCGGCGAACTGGCCGGTCAGGCTGATGGACTCCCGCACGTTCGCGGGCTGGGCGGCGACGTCGTAGCCGTTGACGACGGCGGTGCCGGCGTCGGCCTTCAGCAGCGTCGAGAGGATCCTCACCACGGTGGTCTTGCCGGCGCCGTTGGAGCCGAGCAGCGCGAAGATGGTGCCCGGCGCCACCTCGAAGTCGACGCCGCGCAGCACGCGCAGGTCCTTGTAGGACTTCTCCAGGCCCCGCACCCGGATCGCTTGCGTCGTCATCACGATGCCGTCCTTTCACTGACGGTGCCTTCCGCGGCGCCGGCGATGGCGGCGGCCAGCCGGTGCCGTTCCCGGGTGATCCACTGGGCCTGGGGGTAGTCGCGGAGCAGCGCCTCGGCGAACTCCACCGGGTCATCGCCGGTCAGCTCCCGCACCGGGACCCCGTCCGCCGCGCCCTGCTCAAACCGGCCGGCCAGCTCCTCCAGCATCGCCAGCACGCCATCGCTGGCCCCCGGGCCGAAGAACTGCGTGTACCGCTCCAGCGCGTCGATCGCCGCCCGGTACGGCGCGGGCAGCCGCTCGGTGCGCGCCTTGTAGGCCCGGTAGCGCCTCTTCTGCTCCATCCCCCCTGCGGCCATCTCAGCCATCTCCCTCGGGTCCGTCCCCGCGGCCCTGGTGGCCGCGAACACCCCCGACGATGCCCCCACCCGGATCCACCGCGGTTTCACCGCGGTTTCACCCGCAGCTGGCCGGGTGCGTACCATGACCGCGTGGCCGGTGACTTCGCGGCGGCCGGCGTCCTGGACTCGCTGAACCGCCAGGGCCACGGAACGTGGCACCTGGTGGGCCGGCTGGGCGGCGGGCGCAAGACAGGCGCCTGGGTGGTCGAAGCGGGCGACGGCGCCCGGGCCGTCCTCAAGTGGCACCCGCTGGCTTCGACCCGCCGGGACCTGGACGGCACGGCGGCCCTCGTGGCCCATGCCCGGGCCCGCGGCTGGCCGACCCCGGCCTGGCTCGCCTGGGGCATGGACGGGCGGCGGCGCCCCTACGTCCTGGCCGAGCTGGTGGCGGGCGAGCACCTCGACAGCATGGACGACGTCGCGCTGGACGCCTTGCTGGCGGTGCTGGAGCGGCAGCGGGGCCTGGCCGGCGAGGCTGGCGCTGACCGGGTCAGCGGTGCCTGGCGCGCGGTCTTCCTGGACGGCTCCGGGTGGCGGGCAGCCCTGCGGCGCCAGTCACCGGAGGCGCTGGAGGCGGGCGAGGCCATCGCCCGCCGCGCGGCGCCGTTCCGCGGCGTCCGACTGCCGGGCGCCGACCTCGTCCACATGGACTTCGGCCTCCACAACGTGCTGTTCAGGGACGGCGAGGTGGCGGCGGTGGTCGATCTGGAGGGGATCGGCCGCGGACCAGTGGCGATCGACGTCGCGACGCTGCTGTTCTCGGTGCACGGCCGCCAGGCGGCTCCGGAGTCCGTCCTTACCCGCCTGGCGGCATACGCACTGGAGCGTGATGGCGCCGCCGTCACGACCGTGTGCCTGGCTAGCGCCCTGTTGGACTGGTGCGTCTTCGCGACCGGCGGCTGGGAGCCAGCGGCGGTGACGGCCTACCTGCTGGGAGCGGCGTCGCTCTTCGAGCGCCTGGCCTGACAGGCGTTGAGAAGTGTCAGTATTCGCCTTTGATCACGAAGAAAGAGCCGCGGATCACGCCGGCCAGCTTTGACTTCTGGCGCGCGAACTTGAAGCTTGACGCCAGTTCCCCGGGGACTTCCATGCCTTCGGAGAGCTTGAACCCGACGGCGCGCTTATCCCCGTCCTGGATGCCGTACATCACGTTGACGGACAGGCCGGACTCGTAGAACACGTAAGCCATCCGGAAACCGCCCGCTTCGAAGGAAGTCACCTCGAGGGGGCGGGCGGAGATGACGATGCCGCGCTCATCGGACAGGATGCGGTTCACCCAGCCGAGGATCTCCGGTGCCTCGCTCGCGGGGGTCACCGTGAAGACGTGATCGTACTTGTTCTTGAAGTAGCGCGCCTCGTTGGCGCGCAATCCGGCCAGGGCCGCCGCGACCGGGGATGATTCCAAGCCGGTGGCGGACACGTTCTCGAAGTCGACGACGTACGGCATGCGCCCTCCCATGACGATCTGCCCAGGGTAGCGGACGGGTGACTCGGCGCCCGCGCGCACCTGGGTTGCCGGACGGCATCCGGTGCGGAGCCGGGTGCCGGCTGGCGGGCGGCGGGCGAGATGATGAGCGGGGAGGCAACGAGGATGCGGGTTTTGATGATCGCCCCGCCGGGTGCGGGCAAGGGGACCCAGGGCGCGCTGATCGCCGCGCACTTCGGCATCGCGCACATCGCGACCGGGGAGCTGCTGCGCGATCACGTGGCGCGGCGGACCACCCTGGGCGTGGCCGTCCGGGAGTACCTCGACCGCGGCGGGCTGGTCCCCGACGAGGTCGTGCTGGACATGGTGCGGGAGGCGCTGGTGGCGGCGAAGGCCGCGGGGGGCGGGTACGTCCTGGACGGGATCCCGCGGAACATGGAGCAGGCCCGCGCCGCCTACACGATCGGCCGCGAGCTCGGCATGACCGCGGATGTCGCGCTGCACCTGGACGCCGACGATGCCGAGGTCACCCGCCGGCTGCTGGCGCGGGCCGCGCTTGAGCACCGCTCGGATGACACCGCGGAGGTCATCGGGCAGCGGCTGGCCCTCTACCATCAGGTAACCGCTCCCATCATCGACTGGTACCGCGAGCGCGGGATCCTGGTCTCGGTGGACGCGATGCTCCCGAGACAGCAGGTCGGCCGCGAGATCCTCACCGCCCTGGAAGCCATGCGCCCGCGTTTGGGCGACGAGCCCGGGCAGGCGCGGCACCCGGTTGACCTGACCAGCCTGGGGGAGGCGTTCGGCGCGACCGAGCGCCACCCGGCCGGCAGCTGAGCGGCGCCCCGCGGCCCGCACCAGCGGGAGCTCGGTCATGTTGTGACCAGTCAACAACCCCGGCGGGCGGCGCGCCGCTGGACGGGCCGCGCGCGGGCATCAGCACGCCCGAAGGGGACGCCGCGCAGGTCGGGGAAGTTATACTTCCGTGACTGAGGCTGGTTCCGCCGGGCCGCGCTGACGCGCCGGCGATCGCCACCCTTGAGCACTTTCCGCTCCGGCCGGCCGGGTGACCGCCGTCCCGGCGAGGACGACGGCATACGCAGAAGGAGACGGAATGGAGCGAGCTGACTGGCTGGACGGGCGCGTTGACCCGGCCGACGCCCGGTTCCTCATGGTTACCGCGATCACCCACCACAGGTTCAGCGCGCCGATCTGGGGGGCGCGCGAGGTCCGCAAGCTCCATGCGGAGATCACCGAGATCGCCCGGCGCGCGACCGAGGTCCTCCACGAGCACCAGGCGGCCGGCACTAAGAAGCCGAGGAAGCCTCGGCCGGCGCCGCGGTTTCGCGGCGTCTTCGGGGCGCCCGCCTGACCCCGGCGGCTTGCCCCTGAGCCGCGCGCTCGCCGCTTATGCCAGCCGCGGGGCGAGCGGGCCGACGCCCCGGAATAGGGCTGGCGGCCCTTGCGTTCCTCCTCTGCGTCGGTGCGTTCGTGTCCCCCGGGCTCAAATCACTGCCTTCATGGAATACCGTCCGGCTGGAGCCATGTTGCGCCTTTCGCCGTGAGGCGACCTGCGCGCGCCGGCCAGGGCACGCCCTCGTGAGCACAGGCTCCCGGGGGCGCTGTCATGTCCGGCTCAGGCAGACCCCGCGGGCGGAAACGCGGGCTAGCAGGGGTCCTGGGCGGCGGGTGAGCCGGATGCGGCCAGCTCGCGGTCGGCGGCGGGCGCGGGACGCGGGCGGCGGGGCAGGAGCAGCGGGGTGGCGAGGATGAGCAGCCCCGCCACCGTGATGGCAGTGCGGGGGCTGGTGAGGCCGGCGAGCAGCCCGCCGAGCGCGGTGAAGATGGCGATGGACGCCTGCTGGCCGATTGACCAGGCCGACAGGGTGCGGGCGACGCGGTGCCGGGGGGTGTTCTCAAGCCGGTAGGTGGCCAGCACGGGGCTGTAGAGACTCATGCTGATGATGATCGCCAGCTCGACGGCTATCACGGTGAGGAGGCCGGCGAGGCCGGGGCGGACGAAGGCCAGGCCGATCAGCCAGATGGCGCGCAGGGTGCCGACGGTCCGGAAGATCCGGTGCTGGCCGTGGCGGGCCACGACCCGGCGGGCGAGCCGAGAGCCGATGAGCCCGCCGGCGCAGGGGGCGGCGAAGGCGAGGCCGTACTGCCAGGGCGGGAAGCCGAGCTGGCGGAGCAGGAGCACGGCCAGCAGCGGCTCGGTGGCCATGATCAGGCCCGCGACGAGCATGTTGTTGAGCCAGAGCGGCCGCAGGCCGGGATGGCCCAGGATGTGCCGCCAGCCGTCGAGCAGCGCGCCCGCCCGGACCGGCCCTTGCCCGGTGAGCCGCGGCGCTTCATCCCGGCCGCCGATCGCGGTGATGCCCAGCGCGGAGAGCAGGTAGCTGAGCGCGTCGGCCATGACGGTGACGACCGGTCCGAACAGTCCGATCGCGGCGCCGCCGAGCGGCGGCCCGACCGCGATGGAGCTCCAGTTGGTGGACTCGAACCGGGCGTTGGCGACGAGCAGGTCCGCGGGCCGGACGATGGCCTTGAGGTAGGCGCCGCTGGCCGCGTTGAAGGCGATCTTGGCCGCGGCGACCACGGCCGAGACGAGCAGCAACTGGGGGAAGGTGAGCCGGCCGAGGGCGTAAGCGACCGGGACGGTCGCCATGACCGCGAACCGGGTCAGGTCCATCACGATCATGACCGGCCGCTTGCGGCGGAACTCCACCCACGGCGCCAGCGGCACCGCGATCAGCGCGCCGACCGCGGGCCCCACCGCGGACAGCGCGGACACCTCAGCGGGGCCGGCATGCAACGCCAGCACGGCGATCAGCGGGAACGCGCCGAACCCGAACCCGGACCCGTAGGCGCTGACCGCGTAGGCCGCCCACAGCCAGCCGAACTGCCGCCCCAGGGATCGTCTGGCCACCAAGCCCGGCTAGCTTCCCGGCGGGCTGTCGCCGGCCTCGCCGAGGCGCCGCAGGAGCAGGGCCTCGGCGAGGACGGCGCGCTCGAACTCCGGCAGGTGGAGTCCCTCATTCGGGCCATGGGCGCGGGTGTCGGGGTCCTCAACGCCGGTGACGAGGATGCTCGCGCCGGGGAGCGCCTCCTGGAATTCGGCGATGAACGGGATCGAGCCGCCGCATCCCATGTCGACCGGTGCCACGCCCCACGCCTCGGCGAGCGCGGAGCGCGCGGCGGCGTAGGCCGGCCCGGCCGTCGGCAGCACGGTCGGCTCGCACGCGTCGACGACGGTGGTGGTGAGCCGGGCCCCCCATGGGACGTGCTTGTCCAGGTGCTCCTGGAGGCGGGCGATGGCGTTGGCGCTGGTGTCCCCGGGCGCGAGGCGGATGGTGACGCGGGCGCGGGCGACCGGGACGAGGGTGTTGGAGGCGCCGTCGACCTTCGGGACGTCGATCCCGGTGACCGTGATCGCGGGCCGGGCCCACAGCCGCTCGACGGCCGAGCCGGCGCCGATCCAGCGGGTCCCGGGCGCGGCGCCGGACTCGGCGCGCAGCCGTTCCTCGGGATAGTCCACGTCGGCGGCGGCAGATCCGGTCAGGCCGTCGACGGCCGGGCTGCCGTCCTCGGTCCACAGCGTCGCCAGCAGCCTGGTGAGCGCCATGATGGCATCCGGGACGAGGCCGCCCCACATGCCCGAGTGGACGGCGTGCGCGAGGGTGCGGACCTCCACGTCCGCCCGGACCAGGCCGCGCAGGCTGGTCGTGAGCGACGGGACGCCGATGTCCCAGTTTCCGGCGTCGGCGATCACGATGACGTCGGCGGCGAGCCGGTCGCGGTACTGGCGCAGCAGGTGCGGAAGGGTGGCGGAATTGACCTCCTCCTCGCCCTCGATGAAGAACCGCACGGTGACCGGCAGGTCATCGCCCAGGGCGCGCAGCGCCCCCACGTGCACCGCGATCCCCGCCTTGTCATCGGCCGCGCCCCGGCCGTAGAGGCGGTCGCCGCGGCGGGCGGGCTCGAACGGCGGGCTGTCCCAGTCGGCCGGGTCGTTCTCCGGCTGGACGTCGTGGTGCGCGTAAAGCAGGACGACGGGTGCGCCCGCGGGTCCCTTCCGCTCGCCGAGCACGGTCGGCGGGGCGCCATCGCCCGCCCGGACGATCTCGGCGGCAACCCCCTCAGCCGCGAGCAGCTGGGCGGTCTTTCGCGCGGACTTCTCCACCTCGGGCAGGCGCCCCGGGTCGGCGCTGACGGACTGGATCCGGACAAGATCCTCAAGGTCGCCGATCAGGCCGGGCAGGAGATCACGGACACGGTTCCTCAGATCGCTCACCCGGGCAACTCTACGATCCCGCGTTCGGGCGCCAGCGGCCGGCGGCACCTCCACGGCATCCGCCGGGTGCGCGCGCGTCGTACCGTGGGGGGTAACGCATTCGGGCGGCGCGCAGGCACCGCGGGAGGAGTACCAGGATGGATAGCTCAGAGCTGCGCGCCGTGCAGCAGCCGCTCAAGGACGCCTACCGCGATGACCCCCGCGAGGCGCTGATCACCTTGCGGGCGCGCGGCCAGCTCGACGACCAGGCCATCGCGTGCTCGGTGGACACGGGACGGCAGCTGGCGGTGGCCGGCTTGCACCCGGCCACCGGAGGGGACGGCTCGTTGCTGTGCTCCGGGGACATGCTGCTGGAGGCGCTCGTGGCCTGCGCCGGGGTCACGCTGCGGGCCGTGGCGACCTCGCTGGGGATCACCGTGGCCGGGGGTACCGTCACCGCCGAGGGCGACCTGGACTTCCGCGGCACCCTGGCGGTGAGCAAGGAGGCGCCGGTCGGGTTCAGCTCCATCCGCCTGGCCTTCGAGCTGGACACCGAGGCGACCGCCGAGGAGGTCCAGACGCTGATTCGCCTCACCGAGCGCTATTGCGTCGTCTACCAGACGCTAGCTCACCCGCCGGGGCTCACGATGACCTCCAGTTGACCCGGGGCCGGGCGCTCGCTCATGATGAAGGCGGCGCGGTTCGACGCCAAGGCTGGCAGCCCTTCCCCAGCGGGGCGATGTCAGGCCGAAGGGGGGCGTACTCCCGGACCGGTTGCATGCAGCATGCCGGACTTCCGTCTGGCCGGCTCTGGGTCACCGAGCGCTGGGGCGGCCGCCGCGACGGAGGTTGTTACCGTGCCGCAGCACAAGGATCTCAAGCGACTGGTCCGCGCCCGCATGGACGAGACCGGGGAGAACTACACCCAGGCGCTGACCGCGCTGCTCAGCGAGGCCACGCTGGATACGCTGCCAGGCGGGTGGTTCATGGCCGGGAGCCATCCGGGGGACTACGATGCGGGGCTGCTACCGCGGGCCTGCGCTTACGACGGCAAGCGCGTGATACAGCTGCGCTTCCGGATCGCCGGGTCGCCGGGCGGCTTCGGCACCGTCATGCAGAGCATCGACGCGGCGCGCTACCGGGGCCTGCGGGTCCGCTTCAGTGCCGTGATCCGGGGCCAGGAGATCGGGCACTGGGCTGGCATCTGGCTGCGAGTCGACAGGGCCAGCGGTGAAAGGGCGCTTGACAACATGCAGGACCGGGCGCTGCGCGGGACCACCGCGTGGACGGAGGCGGCTAACGTGCTCGACGTGGGCGAGGACGCGGATTCCGTGCATTTCGGCGTCCTGCTGAGCGGAGCCGGGGCGGTGGACCTGGCCAGGCCGCGCTTCGAGACGGTCGGCACCGACGTGCCGGTTACCGGGGGCGAGGGGAAGCCGCTGGCCGCCGAGCCGCAGGGCTTCGACTTCGGCGCGGCCTGACGCAGGTTCACCACGACCGCTGGTCACTCCGTCCGGGAGCCGGCGGGCGGATAAGCTTCATCGCCGCCGAGCGCGGCGATGAAGCCGTCCGGGTCGACGAGGCTCACGATCAGCCGGGTGACCTTCATCCGGCGGAACAAGGTGCTGAGGCTGCGCTCGGTGTGGCAGGGCGGGTCGACCTCGATCTCCACCAGGCCGTCCGCCGAGCCGTTCGCCAGCCAGCGGCTGCCCTTGGCGTGCACGCCGATCGTTCCCCTGGCCTGGTGTGCGGACCGGGCGGCCCGGCGGACGGAGGCGCGCGGCACGTCGACCTTGAAGTCGGCCATCCGCAGCCGCAGCTCGCCGGCGCCGACCTCGATCCGCCCTCCGGCCGGGCCCCCGCCGAGCAGGGTGTCGGCCCAGGTGGAGACCGGGCCCATGTCCTGGTAGCTGATCGCGAACCATTGCGGCTCCCCGGACGGGTCGCTGCTCGCGGCATCGCGGAACTGCCTGATGACCTCGCGCCGGGCGGCGCTGTAGGACTCGCCGGTCGTCGCCATGCGCCTGCGGGCGGCCGCCTTGATCTTGTCGTGCGCCATCGTTTACCCGATCCGGTGGCCGCGTCCCGGCGCCCGGCCACCGCAGGACGATCACGATGGAAGGGAGGGAACTCACACGAGGGCTGAGCCGCTCTTGTCCTAAACCGCTACCGCCGGCGCCGGGCCAGGGCAACTCGGAGACAGGCAGGTGTGTTAGCTGCCACACCAAGCATAGCCCCCGGAGATGACAGCCACCAGGCGCGCTGCGGGCTTACCGTCGGCCGCTGCCGCGTTGCGGAACCAGAGCGCTACCGCCAGAGCGCGGTGAAGTCCGCGGTGACGGGGGCGGCGTTGCACCAACGCGGCGGACGCGGCGAGCCAGCCACCGAGGCCCGCGAGCCTGGCGGGCGGGAAGAGCTTCCGGTTCACAGTGCCGCCTTGGACGCCATCGGGGCGCCGCGGTATCCCCCGACCCCATTATTAGAAAAGTTTCCTAACAGTCAGGAACGTACGCTTGCGCGCAAGACAGGTCAAGTGCCAACAGCCAAAGCCCGCCGGGTGGTGACGAGACGCTGGTGGCGCGGGCGGGGCCTTGCGCCTCGTCGGGCGCCAGGGCCCGAGCTGACCGGGGGCTACGGCCGCCGCTCGTGCACGGTCACCTGGGCGGCGATGGCGTCGGTGACGAGGCCGGCGCCGAGGAGCTGGCCGGCGGTCCAGGCGCCCGGCTTGGCCCCGGCCAGGACGCGCCGGGTGACCTCGGCGGCGATGGCCGCCGTGGCGCGGACGCCCTCGCCGGTGCGGAGCTCGGCGGTGATCGCCCGCCCGTCCGGGCCGGTGACCTCGGCCCAGGTGAAGGAGTCGGTTCCCGCGGCCCGGGCGGCCGGGCCCGCGATGTAGGCGACCACGTCGGGTGCCCCGCTGGCCAGCCGGGCCGCCTCGAGGTCGGCGACCGGCCCGGGGAGCATCTGCCGCTTGGTGCCGCCGAAGGTCACCGTGGTGGCGCCGCTGCCGAGGGGCTCGCGGACCAGCTGGCCGTCGCGGTAGGTGATGGCGCCCTCGGGCAGGGATTCCTGGATCGTCTGGCGCACGCCGTCGCTTTGCCGGGCGACCCCGGCGGCGGCGGCGACCCGGACGCGCTCCGGCGTCCCGGCGGTCCGCTCGACCAGGCGCAGCACCAGCGTCTCGGTCGCGGCGGGCCCGAACCCGGCCCCGGTGACCAGCGTGACCGCGTGCGCGCGGGCTTGCTCGTCGCGGTCGAGCAGGGCCCGGACCGCCGGCCACTCGTTCGCGATGTCCACGTAGGACACGCCGGCGGCCAGGCAGGCGTCGATCACCGGGCCGGCCAGGCGCGCGAACGGCCCGACGGTGGACAGCACCACGCCGGTGCCGCTGATCGCCTCGGCCAGCGAGGCCGCGTCGCTCATGTCGACGACGCGCACGCCGGCCGGCGCGCCGCCGGCGGCCAGGGCGCGGGCCAGGTCGTCCAGGGGGCCGCGGCGGCGGCCGGCCAGCCGGACGGGCACGCCGCGGGCGGCCAGCTCGGCCGCGATGAGCTGGCCGCTGTTCCCGGCCGCCCCGAGCAGCAGCACTTCGGTCGATGCGGTGGTCATGAGGTACCTCTCCTACGGTCGGACGGGGCTGGCGGGCAGGGTGAGCCGGACCGTCGCGAGCAGCTCCCGGAACCGCGCGGGCTCCTCCACGTGCGGCATGTGCGCGGAGTGCTCGAACCAGATGAGCTGCTTGCCGGGCGCCTGCAGCAGGTCGGCGTAGCGCTGCGCGGCGGCGGCGGGCGCGACCTGGTCGTGGCGTCCCTGGACCATGACGACGGGGACGGGCAGCCGGGTGAGCGTGCCGGTCAGGTCAAGCACGGCCAGCTCCGGCTGCAGCGCGGCCTGGGCCGCCGTGATCCCCCGCAGGGCCCGGATGACGTCGCCGGGCGAGTAGTCGGGGGAGCGCAGCAGGCTCAGCAGCAGGCCGCGGGCGAGGGAATTGTAGGTGTGGCCGACGCGCGCGCCGCCGAAGTTCATGACCCACCGCACCCGCGTCGCGAATTCCTCCTGCCGCAGGTGGGGTGGCGGCCCGATGGCCTCAAGCTGCCGGATCGCCCGGCGGTTCTTCCGGGACCGCGCGGTGGCCAGCGCGAACTCATAGGCGCCGTGCTCGGCGGCGGGGCCGTCAATGTCCAGTCCCACTGTGACCAGGGCCGCCACCAGGTCCGGGCGGCGCGCGGTGGCGCGCGCGGCGATCATCGCGCCCATCGAGAAGCCCACCACCAGCGCGGGCGCCCCGAACCGCTCGCGCGCCATCGCCAGGAGCGCCTCAGTGTCGCCGACCATCGCCTCGACCCGGCTGCCGTCGCCGGGGGCGTCCCCGGAGCGCAGCGAGCGGCCGATGGCGCGCTGGTCCCAGTAGATGACCGTGAAGTCGTCCTCGAGCGCCAGCAGGCGCTCGAACGTGCGAACCTCGCTGAGCATCGGCAGGCCCGGGCCCATCTGCACGAGCAGGAGGGGCGGCTGGCCGGCGGTCCTGGCCCGGACCCGGATCCACTGGGTAGTGTCGCCGAGCCGCACCGGCTCGAGCTTGTCGATTTCCATCGTCGTCTCCAGATCGCATGTCAGCTGTCCAGCAGCCGGGCGGCGGCCGTCGGGTCGTGGGCGGGCAAGATGACCAGGCCCGGCTGCTGCCGCGCGAGGGCGAGGGCCTTGCGGGAGCTGTCCGCGAGCTGCCGCCGGCTGCCGATGCCGGGAAGCTGGCCGCTGGCCAGGAGGCCGGCTCCGAAGGTGAGGTCCCCGGCCAGCAGCAGGGGCGGCCGGCCAGTCCGGCGGACCAGCAGGGATACCGATCCCGGGGTGTGACCGGGGGTCGGCAGGAGTAGCAGCGACCCGTCGCCCATCACGTCCGTTGCCGCGGTGAACGGCGCCAGGGCGGGGTCACCGACGGGCTCCGGGGTGACCGGCTGCCACCTCAGCCCGGGCAGCTGGATGTGGCGGCGCGGGAAGCCGCGCACCTCGGGGGCGGGCCTGGCCAGCTGCGCCCATTCGGCGGCGGACACCAGCAGCCGGGAGCCGGCCAGCTCGGGCAGCCCGCCGACGTGATCCACGTGCAGGTGGGACAGGATCGCGATGTCCACGTCGGCGGGGGCGTACCCGAGCGTGGCGAGCTGCGCGGCCAGGGTGTCCTGCTCGCCGACGTCGAAGCGGGCCAGGCGGCGCTGCAGGTAGCCGGGGAGGCCGCCCGGGAAGTAGCCGCTGTCGGTGACCGAGGCCCGGTCTTGCCCGGTGTCGAACAAGATCAGGCCGCGGGCGTGCTCGATCACGTAGACGTTGATCGGCTGGGGCGGCGTCCAGCGCCGGGAGGTCAGCAGCCACCAGGGCAGCGGCGCGCGGCTGCCGCCGGGGTGCTCGGGGCGGATCCGCACGGTCCCGGTGCTGATCACCGACACCGCCTTCACCGGCCCCGGGGATCCGGGCTCGGCCCGGGACATAGCGGTCACGGGACCCAGGCTGCCGCGGCCGGGCGCCCGCATCAGCGACCTCAGTCGCCGGGCGGGTGACTAAAGTTACGGACCGGATCCAATCCCTGATTCGGCGTACAGCCGGGCCGGGTCGAGGATAACCACGCTGTCGGCCGCGGTGGCCACGATCCCGGCGACCCGCAAGTCGCGCAGCGTCCGGGCCACCACCTCGCGGACCGACCCGGCCGCGTCCGCCAGCTCCTGCTGCGACACGCGGGCCACCAGGCGGCCGTGCGGGCGCTGCTGCTCGGAGGCGAGGTCGAGCAGGTGAGCGGCGACGCGCTGGCGCACCGAGCCGAACGCGATGACGGCGGTCTGCTCCAGCACCTCGAACAGGCGCCGGTTCAGCTCCCCGGCGATGGCCCAGGAGACGCGGGCATCGCGCTGCGCTGTCGTGAGCAGCGTCCGCGCGCTGATCCGGAACACGCTCGACGGCTCCACGGCCTGCACTCCGAAGTCGCCCGGGCCGCCCACCAGGACGGCGACCCCCAGCACGTCGCCGGGCCGGGCGTAGCGGATGGTGACCTGCCGGCCCCCGGGCGAGCTCAGGTACACGCGCATAAGGCCGCGCACCACCAGCGCCGCCCGGGGCTCGCCCCCCGCCTGGTACACCGTCGTGCCCGCCGGGTAGTCGGCGCGCTCGCCATCTGCCCGCAGCGCGCCAGTCAGCTCCGGCGGCAGCTCGGCGAGGAAGCTGCGCGCCAGGGCCTCTTCGACTTCCTGGTCTGCCACGTTCTCGAAATTTACGCCTCAACGGCCGCGAGGAACTGGGAATGGTTCGATGGAGGCGTGATAGATACCGCGAGGGCACGCCGCGTCGCCGCGGCATTCGGCGCCTTCCTCTCCGACGCTCAGCCTGGCGACGACGCGGCCGGCGGTGACTGCGCCGGGGGGCACCACGCAGACGGCGGGCGCGCGGCGCTGGAGCTGTTCCGGCGCACGGCCGCGACCGTGCCGGCCTACCGGGAGTTCCTGCGCGCGCACGGGATCGACCCGGCCGGGGTCGAGTCGCTTGATGACTTCCGCCGGGTGCCGATGATGGACAAGGAGTCCTACCACCGCCGGTACCCACTGCCGCAGCGGTGCCGGGACGGCCGGCTGGACGGCTGCGACCTGGTGTCGGTGTCGTCCGGGTCGAGCGGGTCGCCGACGATCTGGCCGCGGACGGTCGCCGACGAGCTGGCCGTCGCGCGGCGGTTCGAGCAGGTCTTCCGGGACGGGTTCCAGGCCGGCCAGCGCACCACCCTGGCGGTGGTCTGCTTCCCGCTGGGCACGTGGGTCGGCGGCCTGTTCACCACCGCGTGCGTGCGGCACCTGTCGGCCAAGGGGTATCCGGTGACCACGGTGGCGCCCGGCAACAACAAGGCCGAGATCCTGCGCGTGCTGCCGGAGCTGGCGCCGCACTTCGAGCAGGTGGTGCTGCTGGGGTACCCGCCGTTCCTGAAGAACGTGATCGACTCCGGCCTCGCCGAGGGGATCCCGTGGGCGGATTACCAGATCAAGCTCGTGTTCGCCGGCGAGGTCTTCAGCGAGCAGTGGCGCGAGCTGGTCGCCGGCCGGGCCGGCCTGGCCGACGCCGCCCGTGGCAGCGCCTCGCTGTACGGCACCGCCGACGCCGGGGTCCTGGCCAACGAGACCCCGCTGTCGGTCACCGTGCGCCGCTTCCTGGCCAGCCGGCCGGCCCTGGCCAAGGAGGCGTTCGGGGAGTCACGGCTGCCGACCCTGGCGCAGTACGATCCGGCCAGCCGGTTCTTCGAGACCCGGGCGGGGACCCTGCTGTTCACCGGCGACGGCGGCGTGCCGCTGGTCCGCTACCACATCGCGGACGAGGGCGGCCTGATCGGATACCAGGCGATGCTCGACTTCTGCGCCCGGCACGGATTCGACCCGGTCGCCGCGTCGGGCAGCACCGGCGGCGGGCTGCCGTTCGTGTTCGTCTTCGGCCGCTCGCTGTTCACCGTGTCGTTCTACGGGGCCAACGTCTACCCGGAGAATGTCGCCGTCGGCCTGGAGCAGCCGGGGATCAGTGACTTCGTTACGGGGAAGTTCGTCCTGGAAGTGACCGAGGATGCCGAGGGGGACCACCGGCTGCGGGTCACCGTCGAGCTGGCCCCCGGGCGGGACGGGGACGCCGGCCACCTGGCGGTGTCCATCCGCGACCAGCTCCTGCGGCTGAACAGCGAGTACGCGCACTACGTGCCCGCCGACCGCCAGCTGCCGCAGGTCCAGGTGCGGCCGTTCGAGGACCGCGAGTTCTTCCCGGCGGGGGTGAAGCACCGCTATACCCGCGGATAACGGGTGAGCGTTCTTCGGGGGCTGCGATCACCGCGCGAGGCGGGCGGCGAGGCGGCCGAGGTGCGCGTGGCCGCTGGCGGCGACGCGCAGCGCGGTGCGGGGCCGGCGATCGGCGGTGAAATGTCGGTGGTCGCGTGTATGTTCGCGCTCATGCCCGTCGCTGCGGTGCGGTAGTCCCCCTGATGCGTAGGAGATGCTCTGATGCCAGATTGGGAGAAGTTGAGCACGGCGCGGGTGATACCACTCGCCCGGCCGCGCAAGCTCGCTAAGGTTCCGTTCGCCGAGCTGGCCGACGGGCGCTTGCAGGGCGTGGTGTCCAGTGGCTCGGACATCGAGCGGGTCTACGTCTCGTCGGTCGCCGCCAGCACTTACACGTTCGCCTGCAGCACCAACAACAACCGTCCCTGCGGCGGCGCCCGGGGTTCATTCTGCAATCACATACTGGCGCTGGTCAACGAGGCGGTGCTGCAGTACGGCGCCGAGCGCGTCGCCCGCTACCTGCGGGTCGAGCTGGGCGGCGAGGAGCCGAGCGCGCCAAGCATCACCCGGGGGATGAGCGTCACCCGCCCGGCTCAGGGAGATACGGCGCTCGCCGCGCCGGTCTTCAGCCGGTTCCTGCGCCACCTGGCCTACCTGGAGCTCGCCCCGGTCACCGCGCCCGTGCCGGAGATGCAGTGGTTCCCGCCGACGAGGGCGGAGGCGTGATGCGCGCCGACCTGCTCGCCGAGACCATCGACGGGATCGACGAGGCCCTGGCCGCCGTCGACGCCTTCGACCAGGTTCTCACCGCCGGCCTGCTCCGTCCGCAGCCCGCCCAGGCCGCCGGGCTAGCCAGGCTGGCCGGCGCGGTCACGGGGACACCGCTCGCGGCCCGGGTCGCGGAGGCGGCCGAGAAGGCGGCGGCCGGAGTCGCGAGCGAGGATCACCTGGTCGCCTTGGCCGCCGCGCGGACCGCGCTGCTCGGCTCCGTCCACGACGCGCTGATGACCCAGGTCACCGAGGCGACCGGCCGGCCCGGCGGCGGCGACTACCCCGCCAGCGAGCAGGCCGGCCAGGGAACCTCGGCGCGGCAGGCGGCGAACGTGCTCGCCGCCGCGCGCTCGTGGCTGTCGGACCTGGCCCGCGGCGGATGGCGGGGCCTCGACACCGGCGTGGTCTCCGAGTCAGCGCCGGTCGTCTCGGCAATGCTCGCCGAGCCGGCCCTGCGCCGCCTGGCCACGTTGCTGGACGGCTTCGCGGCCGAGCTCGCGGCGTCCTGCCCGGGCGCGACCCTGGAGCGCGTCCCGGCCCGCCGCTGGGCCGACCTGTGGTCGCGCGGGATGCTGCTGACGGTGCCGGGCGCGGCCGGCGCCCCGGCGACCGGCACGGTGACCGGCCGCCTGCTGCCCCTCGGCATCGACCTGACCGAGCACCCGACCGCCGCGCAGGCCCAGGTCCACGCGGTACTCGAGCCCGCTGACGGCGGCGGGCCGCGCCTGGTGCGCGCCACCGTCTCGGTGCCGAAGCCGGACACCGTCATCGGGGCCGGCGTCTGGCAGCTGCTCCGCCCGCGCATGTCGCTGCTGGCCGCCGTCAGCCAAGGCCGGTCGATGGACCTGGCGGACATGCCGGTCACCGCCGAGGGCGACCTGATCTGGAGCGACGAGCACGCCCGCCTGGGCGAGCCCGCCGCCCCCTTCGCCGCCGCCCGGGTCGCGCTGCCCACCGCCACCGCCATGGCGACCGCGCCGCTGGACCGGCATCCGGCGCGCATCGCGGTGCCCGTCTTCCTGGAGGGCTACGCCGCCCGCCAGGACGACGACGCGCTGGTGTTCACCGTCACCGGGCGCCCGCTCGCCGTCGACACCGACCGCATCCCCGTCGCCGGACCGCTCACCCCCGAGGCCGTCGCGGCGTCCG
This sequence comes from Streptosporangiaceae bacterium, assembly GCA_025935815.1. GTDB lineage: Bacteria > Actinomycetota > Actinomycetes > Streptosporangiales > Streptosporangiaceae > Trebonia. The sequence goes on along the minus strand of JAICUO010000003.1, from coordinate 18,456 downwards.
GCGCGTGCATCGGGCTGCTCCGCTGGGACGCCGGGTCATTCAGCGTCCAACCCCTGGCCGTTGAGACGACAGTGAAGAAGAAGGCGGTCGCGGTGCAGGCCGGGGGATGGGCAGGGGGCACGACCGACGCGGCCGGCGTCAAGGCCGAGAAGGCCGCCACCGACGCCACGTCGGTGCTGCGGGAGCGCGCGGGAAGGCTGCTGCGCAAGTGACCGAGAGCACGCTCGGGGCAGACCCCGGCGAGAACCGCCGCCAGGTCCTGTACTGGCGGCTGCTGGCCCGCCTGTTCGACCCCCAGGAGCACCCGGCCCTGGAATCGGCGAGCCTCGCGGTCGTTGAGGACAGCGGGCTGCCGGGCGCGCTGCTGGACCCGCAGGCGCCCATCGACGTGATCGTGCAACGTCACCCGGAGCTGGCCACCGAATTCGACCGCCTGATGGTGCCCGAGGCGGGCTCCGATGACGCGCGCGACCGGGCGGCTGAGGTCCGGCGCGCGGCGCTGGCGTCGAAGCTGCTGCTGAACGTGTTCGCCACCGGATCCGGCCCGGTCACCGCGGGGCAGCTGGCGCGCTGGCAGGCCGACGCGGGCTGGCTGGAGCGCGCGTTCGGCTGCCAGCCGGGCGGCCTGCGCGGCGGGGGCGCGGGACCGGGCGTCAGCCCGGTTGGCGCCGGCGTCGCGGGCGCGGCCCCCGACCTCAGCCAGCTGATCCCGGTGATCGGCCCCGAGCTGGGCGCCATCGAAGGCGACCTCGTTCACCGGATGCAACTGCGCGAGGTGCTGGCCACCCCGGAGCTGGCCGCGCAGCTGATCCCGAGCATGTCGCTGATCGAGCAGCTGCTGCGGGACAAGGGCAACCTCTCCGGCCTGGCCCTGGCGAACGCCAAGGCGCTGATCCGCCGGTTCGTCGACGAGGTGGCCGAGGTGCTGCGCACCCAGGTGGAAAAGGCGACCGTCGGCGCCCCGGACCGCTCGGTCCCGCCCAAGCGGGTGTACCGCAACCTCGACCTGGACCGGACGATCTGGAAGAACCTCACCAACTACATCCCTGAAGAGGAGCGGCTGTACGTCGATCGCCTGTACTACCGGCACACCGCCCGCAAGGCGCTGCCGCAGCGGTTGATCGTCGTGGTGGACCAGTCGGGCTCGATGGTCCACTCGATGGTGAACTGCACAATCCTGGCGTCGATCTTCGCCGGGCTGCCGAAGGTCGACGTCCACCTGATCGCCTACGACACGCGCGCGCTCGACCTCACCCCCTGGGCGCACGACCCGTTCGAGACCCTGCTGCGCACCCGGCTAGGCGGCGGCACCGACGGCACCGTCGCCGTGACGCTGGTCCAGCCGAAGGTCGCCGAGCCGCGCAACACCGTGGTGGTGTGGATCTCCGACTTCTACGAATCGCGCAGCGAGCAGCTGTTCGAGGCAATGACCGCGATCCACCGCTCCGGGGCCAAGTTCATCCCGGTCGGCTCGGTGAGCAGCGCCGGACCGGGCAGCGTCAACCCGTGGTTCCGCGAGCGCTTCAAGGACCTCGGAACGCCGGTGGTCTCCGGTCATATCCGCAAGCTCATCCACGAGCTCAAGACGTTCCTCGCCTAATGCCTAGAAGGGCCTTCTGATATGTCTGAGCTACTGCCCCCGGCTAAGCTGCGCGCGCCCGCCGAGATCAAGTACGCGGAGGAGCTGGACTGGCTGGAGTCCGTCGACGACGGCCCCCGGCCGTTTTCCTGGCGGCTGTCGCCGAAGATGATCCGCCTGTTCATCCTCGGCTCCGAACGCTCTGACGGCCTGGACCGGGAGATCTCGCCGAAGTGGTTCGGCGACCGCAGTTTCGTCGAGCGCTCGATCGTCACCTTGGCCTCCGACCGCGGGCTGCTGCTCATCGGCGACCCCGGCACCGGCAAGAGCTGGCTGGCCGAGCTGCTGGCCGCCGCGATCAGCCGCAACTCCACGCTGGTCGTGCAGGGCACGGCGGGCACCACCGAGGACCACATCAAGTACTCCTGGAACGTGTCCATGGTCATCGCCAAGGGCCAGTCGCGGGAGTCGATGATCCCCTCGCCGATCATGACCGCGATGGAGACCGGCGCGATCGGCCGCTTCGAGGAGCTCACCCGGTCCACCAGCGACGTCCAGGACGCCCTCATCTCGATCCTGTCCGAGAAGTACGTCTCCGTCCCCGAGCTCGGCAGCGATTCGAAAACAGGGGACGGCATCGTCTTCGCCAAGCCGGGCTTTTCGATCATCGCGACCGCCAACAGCCGCGACCGGGGCGTTAACGACCTGTCGTCGGCGCTGAAGCGCCGCTTCAACTTCGTCCGCATCCCGGTGGTGACGAAGAAGTCGAGCGAGGCGGAGATCGTCCGGTTCCGCACCGAGGAGCTGCTGCGCCGCCACCAGATCGAGCTGGACGTGCCGCCGACGCTGCTCGACGTGCTGCTGCAGAGCTTCGCCGATCTGCGGGCGGCGGCGGCCGCGGCCGGCAGCGACGATGAGAAGCTGGAGTCGGCGCTGTCCACCGCCGAGCAGATCGGCGTGCTCGAGGACGCGATCTTGCACAGCAACTTCTTCGGCGCGCGGGCGCTGACCGCCCGCGCGCTGGCCTCCTCACTGGTCGGGTCACTGGCCCGGCGCGAGCCGGAGGACCTGGCCATCCTCAACAAGTACCTGCACGGCGTCGTCGAGCCGCGCAGCAAGGAAGAGGGCGGGTCGTGGCCGGAGTTCCTGGCGGGCGGCCGGGACACGATCGCCACCCTCTCGTGAGCGGGACCTTTGAGGCACTGCGCGGGCAGCTGCACCAGGCCGCGGCGACGTTCGCCGACGGGCCCGGCGCCCTGGAGGGAATCCTGCTGGGCATCGTCGATGACGTCGACCGCGCGGTGCGCGAGCCGCTGGAGATCTTCCCCGTCTGCCACCACTCGCCCGCCTCGGCGATCGCGATGGCGCGGCGCCTGCGGGACAAGCAGCCGAAGGTCGTGTACCTGGAGTTGTGCGAGGACATGGCGCCGCTGCTGACCGAGCTGCGCAATTGCCGGCTCCCGGTGGCGGTCCAGGCGTTCGCCAGCGAGGTTGACGGCTTCCCGGCTGAGTGGTCCCCGCTGTCGGTGATCGCGCCGATCACCGAGGCCTCGGCGGAGTACCAGGCGATCGCCTACGCGCTGGACATGCCGGGCGTCGAGCTGGTCCTCGTCGACCGTTCGTCGGATCACGTGTTCCAGTGGGACGAGCGGGCGGCGCCCCCCGGGGAGGGCGCCGCCGCCCCGGACGCAGTGCCCGCCAAGATAGCGCCCGCCACGATAGCGCCCGCCAAGATTGCGCCCGCCGGGGAGGAGGCGGGGCTGCACGGGGACGCGGTCGGCGTTGAGATCGGCGACCTGCGGCCGCGCTTCGCCGAGCTGGAGGAGCACCTGCTGCGGCACGGCCGGGTGCGGCACTGGTCGGAGTGGTGGCACCAGTACGTCGAGCAGCCGCTCGGCGTCAGCGACCACGACACCTATCGCCAGGTCATGTTCCTGATCGGCAGCCTCTTCCGGCGGCTGGCGCCCGGCGACCCGCACCGGACGCGCGTCGATGAGGACCGCGAGCGCTACATGTGGACGCGGATGCGCGAGCACCTGGCCGCGACCGGCGCCGACCCCGCGGACTGCCTGTACGTCTGCGGCGCCTTCCACGCGGCCAGCCGCGTCGCCGAGTTCGGCGTCCACGGAAGCGGCACCTTCGAGATCAGCCCGCGCACCGCCACCACCTGGCAGCACGGCCTGATCCCGTCCAGCCACGCGGCCATCGAGGCGCAGTTCGGCCTGGCCGCGGGCTCGGTGTCGATCGCCGCGACGGTATGGGCGAAGAACGTCAGGCGCACCGGCACGACGCCGTACCGCCTGGAAGGCCAGGCGGGCGCCAAGAAGGGAGTGCCCAAGAAGGCAGTGGCCAAGAAGGCCGTCGTCCCGGCAACGGAGGGGTCGTTGCCGGTCGCGGACAAGCTGACGGGGTTCTTGCGGCGGCCGCCCGCCCTGGACTACCTGGACGAGGCCGAGCTGCTGGACTGGTCGGTGGAGATCGTCCGCGCCGCCCGCCGCAACGGGTACCTCGCCTCGACCGCGGACGCCATCGCGGTGTTCGAGACGTCGATCCTGCTGGCCGGGATGCGCGACCGCGCCAAGCCCACCCCCTATGACTTCCAGGACGCGGCGGTCACCTGCATCGAGAAGGACTCCGTGCCGGGCCGGCGGGACGTCCGCCGCCTGGTGGAGATCATGATGGGCGGCGACCGCATCGGCCAGGTCGGCTACGACGCGCTGCCGCCGCTGGCCCGCGACGTGCACGACCGGCTGGCGGCGCTGAACCTGAAGCTGCAGCAGCGCGGAATGCAGCGGGCGCTGCTGAACATCGCCGCCCAGCCGGAACTGGGGCGCTGCTCCGACGTGCTGTGGATGCTGCGCTACCTGATGCCGCACGGCGCCGCGCGGCCGATCATGGGGGAACGGCGGCTCGGCGAGCGGCCGATCCAGGAGTCATGGGACCTGGCGCTGGGCACCCACCAGCGGGCGCTGATCGAGCTGGGCTACGAGGGCGTCAGCATCGAGCAGGTCCTGGAGCAGCGGCTGCGCCGCGCGGCCTACGGCCCGCAGGCCACGGCGGCGACGGTCCTGGCGGCCGTCGAGGACGCGACGCTGTACCTGCGCAGCCGGCGCCTGGCTGATGAGCTGGGCGCCCGCGCCCTGGACGTGCTGTCGGCCGAGCGCACCGTCGCCGGGGCGCCGGAGGTGCTGGCGCGCGCCCGGCGGCTGCTGGCCCACTACCGCACCAGCGAGGCGGCGCTGCCCGGATGGATCGAGTCGTTCGTCAAGGCCGGCTACGCGCACTACTGCACGCTGCTGCCGACGGCCTTCGCCGACGAGGACGCCACCGTCCGCCCGGTGGCGGCGATGCTGGGGTTCTTGTTCAGCATGGAGAGCCTGGCGCTGTCGCTGGGCTGCGACCGGGCCCAGCTGGAGCTGGCGGTCGCCCAGTCGCACCCGCAGGACCCGGCCAAGACGGCGCTGCTGTGGGCGGCCCAGACCCAGCTCGGGCACCTGTCCCGCGCGGAGCTGCGCGGCCGCTGCGACCAGCTGCTCGGCAATCCCCTGGTGGTGCCCGCGTACCCGCGCTACCTCAGCGGCTTCTTGCACGCCCTGGAGCCGGTCCCGGGCCTGGCCGGGTTCGTCGTGGAGACGGTGTCGAACGCGTTCGGGCGGCTGCCCGACCCGGTGCTGCTGCCCTGGCTGCCGATCCTGATCACTACCTTGCGCTCGGGTGGCGCGGAACTGGCCCCGCTCCTCGTCCGCGAGGCCGGGCGGACCTTCCCCGGGCGGCTCGCGGCCCTGGATGAGTGGGTCCCGCCGTGGCGGGCCCAGCCGGTGCCGGAAGGCGCGGACGCGGTGCCCGCGCGGGCGGCTCGGGGCCCTGGCGCCGGCCAGGGGATCGCGCTGCTGGCCGCGCACCCGGCCACCTGCGACGCGGTGGCGACCCTGCTCGGCGGCAACGGAACCTGGGCGACAGGTGATGGCGGCCGGCCAGGCGCGGCATTGGCCGGCCGCCATCCGGACACGGCGCTGGCGCTGGCGACGCTGCTGGCCGGGCCGTGACTGCGGCGGGGCGGGGGCCCCGCGGAGCCGTTAGGCGCGGCGGCGGCCCGGCTCCATCTTGAACAGGCGCAGCAACAGCAGCAGCACCCACGCGCCGATGATCGACCCGATGAGGCCGACGGTGTGGAAGCTGTGAATGCTCAGCGAGTGGAACTGGACCAGGTTCTGCAGGAACCCGCCCACGAACGAGCCGGCGACGCCGAGCACGATGGTGCCGAGGATCCCCAGCGGGTCACGGCCCGGCATGAGCAGGCGGGCGATCGCGCCGGCGATGAGCCCGACGATCAGCATCACGATGATGGCAAACATGGCTTCTTGGACGCCCCTTCCCCGGGTGAGCTGTCGTTGGCCCCGACAGCCAGAAACACGATATGTCGTGTTTACGGTGAGCGCAACTGTGCCTATCCGGCCAGGAACCGGGTCAGGTCGGCGGCATCGGCGTCCCGCGCCGCCTGGGTCTGGGCACCGTGGGGGGCGATGGGCGCCAGCGTCACCCGCCCGCCGGTGAACGTCCAGGTCGCCACGGCCCGGCCGTCGGCCAGGGCGAACGGCCGGAATACCCCGTTGGTGGTGACGATGTGCGTGTGCGGGCCGGTGATGGGGTCGCGGGAGGCCCAGCCGAGCAGCAGCGGGTCGAACGCGCCGAGCAGCCGCGGCGGCGGCAGCGCGGCAGTGCTCGCCGACCTGCTCGCCGACCTGCTCGCCGACCTGGCCGCCGAGCTGGCGGGCAGGTCGGCGAGGCCGTCGGCGCGCGGCACCGCGCCGCACCGGGCCAGGCCGAGCCGGGCGTCCTGCAGCCCGATGCCGGCCCAGCGGGCGAGGTCACGGTCGGCGGCCGGGGCATGCCCGGCGAGGTAGCGCCGGGCCAGTTCCCCGAGCGCGGCCTCACGGCCCAGCGGCGGCGGGGGCGCGCCCAGCCAGTCCCGGGTCAGCACCCACGCCTGGTCCCGCATCCTCCGTCCGGCGGCCGGACGGAGTATGCCGCGCACGATCAGGCCCCGGATGCTGGCCAGCAGCAGGATGTGCACCAGCGCCTGGCCCTCGGTCGGCACCCCGGCGGCGGCCACCCGCTCGCGGAGCTTCGGCCGCGTTAGCGGACCGTCGGCGGCCAGCGCGGCCTCCACGGCGGCCACCCCGCGCTCGGCGTCCGGCGCAGACACGCCCTCCTGGGCCAGCCGGCGGGAGTTCCCGGTGCGCAGCTGCGGGGTGGTCAGCGGATGCAGCCACCAGTAGTCCTCGGCGCGGACCAGGTGCAAGGTGCCGCGGTTCAGCCAGGAGACGACCACCGAGCGGTCGGCGAGGGCGGAATCGACATCAGCGGCGGTCAGCCCGGCCGAGCGGGCGCGGATGGTGAGCCGCGCTCCTCGCGGGTCTTGCGCCTGGACGGCCAGCAGCCGCCGGGTCACCTCAGCGACGGTGTCCGCCGGATCGCCGCTGAGCAGCTGCGACGCGCATCGCTGGGCGGTTACGGCCAGTTCACCGGGGTTCGCGGCTGCCTCAGGCGCTGAAATGCTCACGGGCGGCGACTCTACCGCTGCCGGGCCACAGCTGGCATCCGGGATCCCTCCGGGTGCGCCCACAGTCATTGTTCGCTCAGGTGAGGGCTGGATCAAAAGTTATTGACGCTCCCTACATTCCGTGCAGAATTCCCGAGGGCTTCTGGACCCGGTTTCCTGCCTCGCCAGGTCATGAAGGAAAGCGTCACGCGTAAAACGGCTGGTCATGCTCGGGGTAATGCCGGTTTGGCCGTATTGCTGGCAGGTACGTGAGACTATGTGCCGTTAGGCCCGGGAGGGGGCGGGACGGTGGACCCGATCGCTTTGATCGTTACGGCGCTGGCGGCGTGCTCTGACGCGCCAGTCCGGGACGGGACGCCGGGTGCGGTCGGGCGCGGGCAGGGGCAAGAGACGACGCCAGCCGGGCGGCCGCCGCTCGTGCAGTCATGGAACTGGTGAATACGGGCCGCGGGCGCGCCGGAACGTATGCGCTCACGATTGCCGGACCGCTGGCCGTGCAGGTCGGCGACAACAACACGCAGTACAACTACTACATCTCCCAGTACGTCCATCAGGAGGGCACTGCTGGACCGAGGGCGGCCGGGGCGGGGATGGTGGTGGGGGATGTCCCGCTGCCGCCCGCCGCATTCCAGCCGCGCGCCGGGTTGCTGCAGGAGCTACGCGAGGCCGGCTCCGGTGGTGCGGTGGTGCGTGTGGTGACAGGGATGCGAGGAGCGGGCAAGACCCACGTGGCGGCGGCGTACGCCCGGAGCCGCATCGACGCGGGCTGGCGGCTGGTCGCGTGGCTGAGCGCCGGTGACGCGTCCGAGGTACTCACCGGACTGGCGAAGGTGGCGGACCAGCTGGGAATCGGGGAGGCGGGCATACCACTGGAAGACACGGCGCGCCTGGTGCGTCATCACCTGGAGGTGAACGGCGGCCAGTGCCTGGTCGTCTTTGACGACATGACCGATCAGGCGGGGCTGCGCCCGTTCCTGCCTGCGGCGGGGCAGTCGCAGGTGGTGATCACCACAGCAAGCCAAGCGCCGGGGCTGGGCCCGGTCGTGCCCGTGGATGTGTTTACCGAGGCGGAGGCAGTGACGTTCCTGGCCGGGCGCACTCGGCGGGCTGATGACGGCGGCGCGCTGGCGGTGGCGCGGGAGCTGGGGTCCCTGCCGCTGGCGCTAGCGCAGGCGGGCGCGGTCATCGCCGCCCAGCAGCTGCCGTACGAGGTGTACCTGGAGCGGCTGCGGTCGCTGCCGCTGCGTGAGTACCTGACCCCGGGATACGGCGAGCCGTACCCGCACGGGGTCGCGGAGGCGGTGCTGCTGTCCCTGGACACCGTGATGGCCGCCGATGAGGCAGGGCTGTGCCGGGGGGTGCTTGAGGTGGTCTCGTTGCTGTCTGCGGCGGGTGCTCCGCGGCTTCTGCTGTATGCGGCCGGGGAGGCCGGGCTATTCGCCCCGCCGGGCGCGGAGGGCAGCCCGGCGGGGGCCCGCTCGGTGGACGAGGCACTCGGGCTGCTGGCCGGGGGGTCGCTGCTGGCGTTCAGCGGCAATGGCTCCTCCGTCATTGCGCACCGTCTGGTGATGCGCGTGGCCCGGGAACGCTGTGCCCAGCAGGGAACCCTCCATGACCTGGGCATGCGAGTCTGTGACCTGTTGGCCGGGGTCACGGAGACGATGGGCGACCCCCGGTCGAACCGGGAAGTGGCCCGGGATGCAATCGGCCAGGTGACCGCGGTGCGCGAGTACCTAGACGGGTGCCTGGATGGTGATGACCCCGAACTGGCCAAGATCCTTCTGTACTTGCGTAACTGGGTGCTCACCTGCCTCAACGACCTCGGCGATAGCTTCGCGCAGGCAGTCGAGTTGGGCGAGTCCCTGGTCGCTGACTGCGAGCGGGTCCTGGGCGCCGACCACGTCGATACCCTGGCCGCCCGGGGCAACCTGGCTAACGCCTATCTGGATGCGGGGCGGGTAGCGGAGGTAGTCCCGATCCTTGAGGGGACTCTGGCCGACTTCGAGCGGCTGCTTGGCCCCGATCATCCTGACACCCTGACCGCTCGTGGGAACCTAGCTCTCGCCTACCGGGATGCAGGGCGGATAGTCGAGGCAGTCCTGGTCCAGGAGCAGGCCCTCGCCGATCGCGAGCGGGTCCTGGGCGCCGACCACGTCGATACCCTGGCCGCCCGGGGCAACCTGGCTAACGCCTATCTGGATGCGGGGCAGATAGCCGAGGCGGTGCCGCTCCTAGAGCGGGCGCTCGCCGACTTCGAGCGGGTCATGGGCGCCGGCCACTCGTTCACCGAGGACTACCGTGCCCGCCTTGCTTTCGCCTATCAGCGTGCGGGGCGGGTTACCGAAGCGATCGCGCTCTACGGGCGCGCTCTGGCCGTCTTCGAGCGACTGCTTGGCGACGACCACCCCGATACCCTGGCCGCCCGGGCCGACCTCGCTCTCGCCTACCGGGATGCTGGGCGGTCGGCCGAGGCGGTCCTGCTCCTAGAGCAGGCCCTCGCCGACAGCGCCCGGGTGCTTGGCGCCGATCACCCGAATACGGCGCTGTCCCGTTGCGGACTCGCCCTTGCCTATCAGGATGCAGGCCGGCTTGCCGAGGCGATCCTGCACTTGGAGCGTGCCCTTGTCGACTTCGAGCGGGTGCTTGGCGCCGACCACCCGCATACCCTGTCTTCCCGCAGCAGCCTCGCCGGTGCCTACCAGGAATCGGGCCGCGCAACCGAGGCGATTCCGCTCCTGGAGCGGACGCTCGCCGACCGGGAACGGCTACTGGGCGGCGACCATCCCGATACCCTGGCCTCGGGTAACAACCTTGCCTCGGCCTATCAGTTTGCGGGGCGGGCGGCGGAGGGGATTCCGCTCCTGGAGCCAGCCCTGGCTGACTCTGAGCGGGTGCTAGGCGCCGACCACCCGCAAACCGTGACCTGTCGCGGCAACCTCGCGCTCGCATATCACTACGCCGGGCGGCTGGCCGAGGCGATCCCGCTCCTGGAGCGGACGCTCGCCGACCGAGAACGGCTACTGGGCGGCGACCACCCGCACACCGCATCCTCTCGGGGCTACCTTGCCTACGCTTACCAGGACGCCGGGCGGGCAGCCGAGGCGATCCCGCTCCTGGAGCGTGCCCTGGCTGACTTCGAGCACGTGCTAGGCGCCGACCACCCCTACACCCGCAGCACCCGGGACAACCTGAATGCGATAACCAATCGCAGAACACGCAGGTGGTACTGGCTGCGCCGGGGATAACGGGCCGCCGCGGACTTGGGATGCGTGCCGCGCTGGGTCAGGGGCTGGCGGGCTGGGTGGCTGGTGGAGGGGTTGGGTAGTATCCAGCCGGAGTCGTCTGGCGGCCGCGGAGGTGCGCGATGGCGGTCGATAATGAGGTTTACGACCGGCTGGGGGAGACGTGGTGGGATGAGGCGAGCCCGCTCAACGTCCTGCATGGCAGCATCACCCCGGGCCGGTTCGCCTACTTCCGCGGCGTGCTCGCCCGGCGGCTGGGTACGGAGGTGGCCGGGCTGCGGGCGCTGGACATCGGCTGCGGCGGCGGGTTCCTGGCCGAGGAGTTCGCGGCCCTCGGCTGCCAGGTGACCGGGGTTGACCCGTCGCCGGTGTCGATCGGCGTCGCGCGCGCCCACGCGGCCGGGCGCGGCCTGCGCATCGACTACCGGGTCGGGGCCGGCGAGGACCTGCCCGTCGCGGACGCGGCCTTCGACCTGGCTTACTGCTGTGACGTGCTGGAGCACGTGTCCGACGTCGACCGCGTGATCGCCGAGACGGCCCGCGCGCTGCGACCTGGCGGCCTGTACCTGTTCGACACCATCAACCGCACCCACGCGAGCAAGCTGCTGGCGATCAAGGCGATGCAGCAGTGGCCGCTGACCCGCCTGACCGACGTGGCGATTCACGACTGGGACATGTTCATCACGCCCGCCGAGCTGGCCGGCACCCTGGAGCGCCACGGGCTCGTCCCCGGCGAGATGACCGGCCTGGGAGCGCGCGCGAGGCCCCTTGCCGTGCTCGGCGGCTTCATCAGCGCCCGGCGCGGGCGGATCACCTACGGGGAGCTCAGCCGGCGACTGGACGTGGGCCGGGTGAGGAGCACCGCGATCTCCTACATGGGATTCGCGACCGCGGGGTAAGCACCTGCCTGGTCATGTTGACGGCGGTTGCTCCCTAGAGGACGATGACGGTGAGTTGTGGCCTTTCGGCGAGGGGGACGGCTGTGGCGGACATCCATGGCGTGTGCGCGGGGCCGTTCGAGGCGGTGCGCGGCGCGCTGGCGCGGAACCTGGACGCTGGCGAGGAACTGGGCGCCTCGCTTGTCGTCGACATTGACGGCGAGATCGTCATCGACATGTGGGGCGGCTTCCGCGATCAGGCCCGGACGATCCCGTGGTCGAAGGACACCATCACGAACGTCTGGTCGTCCACCAAGACGGTGACCAGCCTGGCCGCGCTGATGCTGGCCGATCGCGGCGAGCTGGACGTCGAAGCCCCGGTCGCGGCGTACTGGCCGGAGTTCGGCGCCAACGGCAAGCAGGGCGTCCTGGTCCGCCAGCTGATGTCGTTCTCCTCGGGCGTTTCCGGGCTGGATCAGCCGGCGGTGACGGAGGATCTCTACGACTGGCAGAAGGCGACGTCGCGGATGGCCGCCCAGGCTCCGTGGTGGGAGCCGGGCACCGCGTCGGGCTACCACGCGCTCAATTACGGGCACCTGGTCGGCGAGCTCGTCCGGCGGATCAGCGGCAAGCCGCTCAAGCAGTTCGTCGCCGAGGAGATCGCCGGGCCGCTGGGCGCCGATTTCCAGATCGGCGCCGCCGAAAGCGACTGGCCGCGGATCGCCGACGTGGTACCGCCGCCGCCGTTGCCGTTCGACCTGCAGGCGCTCGGCCCGGACAGCCCGGCGGTCAAGACGATGACCGGGCCGCCCGTCGACGCCGCGGCCGCCAACACGCCCGGCTGGCGGCTGGCGGACATAGGCGCGGCGAACGGGCACGGGAACGCGCGGTCGGTGGCCCGGATCATGTCCGCGGTCTCGCGGGGCGGCCAGGTCGACGGAGTTCGCCTGCTCAGCCCGGATACCATCGACTTGATTTTCCGTGAGCAGGTCAGCGGCGTCGACCTGGTGCTTGGCGTCCCGCTGCGGATGGGCATCGGTTACGGGCTGCCCCGGCCAGACTTGCTGCCGTGGATCCCCGACGAGCGAATCTGCTTCTGGGGAGGGTGGGGCGGCTCCATGATCATCATGGATACCGGCCGCCGCCTGACGATCTCCTACATGATGAACAAGATGGCACCGGGAATCATCGGCTCTGACCGAAGCGCCACCTACGGGCAGGCCATCTACGACGCCGTCACCCGATAGCAGGCGGGGATACCAGTAGCGACTTCGCTGGCCTGGCGACGGCCCGGCTGGCCGTATCGCGAGGTCTCATGACCGCGGTCCTTGATCATCTGGCCATCGGCACGCCGGCTCTGGCCGGCGGCTGGGAGCTGTTCGGCGGCCTCCTCGGCGGGACCTGGGCCTATCTCCATGGGCCGATCGTGGTCGGTGAGCGTAACCGCGTCCAGTGAATGACGAGCGCGCCCGCCACGTAACCTGAAGCTCGTGACCTTGACCGCGCTTCAGCAGCCGCAGTGGCCCGACCGTGATCACCTCCAGGCGGTGGTGCGCCGCCTGGAGGGGCTGCCGCCACTGGTGCTGGCCGCCGAGTGCGACCAGCTGAAGGAGCGGCTGGCCGCGGTGGCGCGCGGTGAGGCGTTCCTGCTGCAAGGCGGTGATTGCGCGGAGACCTTCGCCAGCACGAGCGCCGGCAGCGTGCGCGGCAAGTTCCAGACGCTGCTGCAGATGGCCGTGGTGCTGACCTACGCGGCCAGCGTGCCGGTGGTGAAGATTGGCCGGATGGCGGGCCAGTTCGGGAAGCCGCGGTCGGCGGTCACCGAGGTGCGAGACGGCGTGGAACTTCCGGTCTACCGGGGCGACGCGGTCAACGGGATCGAGTTCTCCGCCGCGGCGCGCACGCCTGACCCGGGGCGGCTGCTCGAGGCGTATCACTGCTCGTCGGCCACGCTGAACCTGTGCCGGTCCCTGGCCAGCGGCGGCTTCGCCGACCTGCGCCAGGTGCACGCCTGGAACCAGGACTTCGTGGTCGCCAGCCCGGCCGGGCAGCGCTACGAGCAGCTGGCGGACGAGATCGACCGGGCGATCGCTTTCATGCACGCGTGCGGGGCTGACCCCCGCGAGTTCCGCGCGGTGGAGTTCTACTCCAGCCACGAGGCCTTGCTGCTGGATTACGAGCGGGCGCTGACCCGGACCGACGCGCGGAACGGGCACGCCTACGACCTGTCCGCTCACCTGCTGTGGCTCGGGGAGCGCACCCGCGATCCCCGGGGCGCGCATGTCGAGTTCGCCCGCCAGATCCGCAATCCGGTCGCCGTCAAGATCGGCCCGGACGCCGCCGCGCAGGACGTGCTCGAGCTGATCGAAGCCCTGGACCCGGACCGCGAGCCAGGGCGGCTCACCCTGACCACCCGGATGGGGTCACGGCGGATCCGCCAGTCGCTGCCGCCGCTCGTGCAGAAGGTGACCGCCAGCGGGGCCGCGGTGGTGTGGGTATGCGACCCGATGCACGGCAACACGGTGGAGGCGGCCAGCGGCCGCAAGACCAGGAACTTCGACGACGTGCTGGACGAGGTCGCCGGATTCTTCGAGGTACACCGCGCGCTCGGCACTCATCCCGGCGGCATCCACATCGAGTTCACCGGCGACGACGTCACCGAGTGCCTCGGCGGCGGCCATCACATCGCCGAGAGCGACCTCAGCTACCGCTACGAGACGACGTGTGATCCCCGGCTCAACCGCAGCCAGTCCCTCGACCTGGCCTTCCGCGTCGCCGGCCTGTACCGCCACCATCTTGACCCCGGCAACGGCCAGTGAGCCGGCGCTTACCGGCACTTGCCGCCGGGGCGGTTCACCCGGGCTGGGCGGCCGGGCCGCGCCGGAGGCCGGTCACGAAGGCCAGCCCGTACAGAACGCCCACCACGATGAGCAGGACGCGGTAGCCGGTGATCAGGGACAGGTACTCGAGCGCGCCGCCGACCATCGCGCCGAGTAGGTTAACGGCGAACGCCGTCCCCGAATTGTGCACGTCGGAGAAGCGCTGCGCGAACACCAGGTTGGCGAGGTATATCGGCGCGAAGGCCAGCGCGCTGGCCGCGAAGAACCGCGCGATCACCGGCAGGGCGAGCAGCGAGTCCTGGGGGACCAGCCAGGTCAGGGCCAGCGACGCGATGAGGACGGCGTACAGCACGGCCGGGCGGGGCAGCCGTATCCGCCGGGCGGTCTCGACCGCGAGGTACACCGCGAGCAGGACCCCGGCGAAGACGAGGGAGTTCACCAGCCAGGTGGTGCCGAACAGCAGCGCGAACTGCACGATGTTCTTCGTTTCCAGCAGCAGGAAGGCGGCTCCCATGAACGCCAGGTCAATGTAGGAGCGCATGCCCGTGAACCGGCCGCCGCCGAGCCGTACGAGCAGCAGCGACCCGAGCAAGATCGCCCCGAGCATCCACAGGAAGTTCCTGGGGATCTGGTCTTTCTGCAGGTACGGGAACGGGTGGTCGTCGGTCGCGGCCGCGAGGCGGGGGCCGTGCCAGTAAGTAGCGCAGCCCGGCACCGGCCCGCCGGGGTGGACGGTGAGGACGGCAAGCACCCGGCCGCCCAGGCTCCCGGGCTGAAGCTCGGTACAGGGGGCCTGATGGTAGACGTCCTCGATCGTGGTCGCGTACCTGCTCAGCAGGAACGGCTGGTAGTAGTTGTACATCGCGAAAGTGCCGCCGGGCGCGAGGCGCGACTTGGCCGCGGCGAGCGACTGCTCGGTCAGCAGGAAGCTTTCCAGCCTGAGGGCGGACTGCCCGGCCAGCGCGGTCATCGAGTCGGGCAGCGCCAGCAGGATCAGGTTGTACCGCTGGCGGGTGTCCTCCAGGAAGGCGCGGCCGTCGCCGACGTGCATGCTGACCCGGTCGCTTCGGTAGGGCTGATTGGGATTCGCCTGGCCGACCCGCAGCAGCAGCAACGGGTCGATCTCCACGGCATCAACGTGCCGGGCTCCCTGGGACAGGGCGACCGCGACATCGTTGCCCGTCCCCGCTCCGATGATCAAGACGTTGCCCAGATCGGCCCGGGTCACGTGCCGGTACGGGTAGAAATAGGAGGGGTGGTTGTCGCGCATCGCCCCGAGCGAGACGGCGGTCTGGTAGGGAATGTTATTCGCGCTCACCGAGACCGCGGGCTGGCCGTCTTCGTGCCGGTGCTCGATGGACAGCTTGTTGTACGGTGACCACATCTGCCCGGGCAACAGCGATTCCACGACCAGCAGCGCGATGACGCCCGCGGCCGCCGCGAACTGCCACCACCGCGCCCGGGGCAGCACCAGCACCACCAGGCCGGCCCCGGCGACCACCCCCCAGGTGGCCGGCGGCTGGTCGAGGAAGGACAGCAGGGAAAACGCCGCGATCCCGGCGAGGCTGCCCAGGATGTCCAGCCGGTAGGCGTTCAGCGGCTTGAACCTGACAAAGGTCCGCGCGACGGCCTGGCCGAGTCCCACCATCACGCCCACGACGAGCACGAACACGATGGCGAGGCTCAGGTTCTGCGGAAGCGCCTTCATGCCCAGGCCGTGATACGGGTCAGGCCCGCTGAGCGCCCGCAGGTCCACGGGGAACGCCAGCCCGAAACCCACCAGCACGAGCAGCGCGACCGGCGTCCAGCGCACGTAATCACGCTCGCCGCGCGCGTTAAGGAAACCGATCCCTATCCCCAGGAAGCTGGCGAGGAGCACGAAATTCGAGGTCGTGTTCACGAAGACGTTATTCGCGGAGACCCACCGGATCAGCGCGAGTTCCACGAACAGCATGAGGAAGCTCGCGAACGCAAGCCTGGCCGGGCTCGCGGGCTCACTGTCGGAGACAGCTGGGCCGACGACAGTGGCCCCCTGGATTTCAGTGCTTCCAGCATCCACCCGACCAACCGTAACATCGATGGATTTGCCGCGGCGTGATCTTCGCGCACTCGGGCTGGGGCGGGGCCGACCCTGGCCAGGGCGTGTGGTTGCCCTCATCTAGGTGTTACCGCTTACTCAGGACTCGTGACAGATGACGTAAATACGCGATACCTGCTACAACAAAAACACCTGCTGAGTGAGTGGTAGGCGGATAGACACGAAACGTGTTACCGGTGACCTGCTACGAACCGACACTTCGGTGGGCCGACCCCGCGTTATGTCAGTCTAGCTCGACCAGGTCGGTCTTGTTCGCCTGACTAATCGCCTGCTTGACCTGCTGGGCGAACTCGCCGATGCGGTCGATGATGTCCCACTGCTCGCGGCGGGGCACCCCGTAATCGGTAACCTCGACGACGTCGTAGCCGAGCAGTTCGATTTCCTCGACCTTCAGGCCTTTGTCGCTGAAGCTTTCCTTCTTCCGCTCGACCTTCTTCACCTGCCGGTACCGCACCCAGGCGTCGCCGCTGTCGTACACGCTCACGTCATCCGCGCGCAGCGGGACCGCCCTCGCGGCCTGCTCCATCTTGGGGATCGTGACATCCTTGAGCACGAGCAATTCGGGTATCGACAGCACGCGCGCCCGGCCGCTGAGGTCCACGATCTCGGCCCGCGCCTGCTGGTTGGTCCTGGAGATCCGCAGCGCGAGTCGCTCGTCCTCCTCCAGGATCTCCGCGATCTTGTCCCGGCATTCCTGGACCGTGTACTGGCGGGTGCCGACCTTCTCGGTGCCGGGGTCGGGCTGGTACGCGTGGTCGCCTTCGAGGACCGAAGTGCGGTAGGTGCGCCGCTCGGCGCCGGCCAGGCCGAGCCGGCCGATCCAGGTCTGCAGGTCGGCGGCCAGCTTCTTGCGCCTGTTAAAGGCATCGCCCAAAGTTATCGCCACGAACCCGAACAATACCGGCAGCCATAACGCTGCCGCCACGCAAATAACACCGGCTATTGCCGCTGAGCGAACGGCCGGGGGCGAGCCTCCCATTCGCGCCTGGTGATCTTGTACATCACCCACTGGCGGTCAAACTCGGTCAGCGGGCCGACGAGCGTCCAGCCAACCCGCTGGAACACCGTCCGCATCGCGATGTTGGCGGGATCGGTGGGCGCCTCGACGACCTGGGCCGCCGCGTGCTCGAAGAGCCAGTCGGTGAGCAGCGCGAGGGCCTCGCGGCCGTAGCCTTTTCCGCGCGTGTCCCCGCGCAGGCCGATCCCGACTTCGTAGGTCCCCGGGGGGATCGGGCGGCCGGGCGGGACGAACGTCTGGATCCGCCCGATCGAGGCCCCGTCCAAGTCGATGGCCAGGTCCAGCCAGCCGTCGCGCATCTGGCCCGACTGCTGGAGCCGGGCCCGGAAGCCGGCCTCGTCCGGGAGCGTGGCGATGGCCATCGGATCGGCGGTGACCATCGCGCGCCATTCGTCATCGATCTCAGCGGGCCGCAGCGCGCGAAGCAGCAGCCGTGACCCGCGGATCACGATGCCCCCGGCGCCAGCGGCCGCGTCCTGCCCGCCCTGAGGGTCCACACGGCCAACCATAGCTCCGGCCGTGACCCGGGCAGGTCAGCGCGGGTCACGGCGCAGCGGATGACCGGCGGGAACCTCGACCAGCACGATCGGGATCCCATCAGGGTCCTCGATCCACATCTCCACCAGGCCCCACGGCTCCTGGACCGGCTCCCGGAGAACGCGGGCCCCGGCGGCGGCCAGCCGGCCGTGCTCGCCGCGGACGTCCCGGACCTGCAGCCAGATCCTCATCGAGGCTCCGGGGGGCCCGGGCGCGCGCCCGGACACCTCCAGCAGTCCCTGGCCGACGAAGAACACGACGGCGGGATCGTCGGCGGGCCCGAACTCGCGGTAGACCGCCAGGCCCAGCACATCACGGTAGAAGCGCCGGCTCCGGTCCAGGTCGACCGGGCGCAGCAGGATGCGGCTGCTGAGTACCTCCATGCCGTGATCCTCGCAGGTCAGCTGGAGGGCGCGGGCCCGGCCCGGACACTGGCGGCGCGCGTTGCCAGCCGGGCGCGGGGTGGTGGTCACTCGCCGGGGTAGCGCAGGCCGATCTGCTCGCGGATGGTGTCGAGGGTCGCCATGATCGCGACGGTTTCCCGCGGCGGGAGGACGTCGCTGGCAATCTGGCCCGCGCTGACCAGCTGCTCCGCCTCCACAGCCTGGTACTGCATGCCCCGGCCGTCGACGGGCGGGCGGAAGTTCTCGATGAGGGTGCCGCCCTTGTCGTAGACGCGCAGGCCGGTTGCCGTGTACCAG
>JAICUO010000148.1 GCA_025935815.1 Streptosporangiaceae bacterium | reverse complement strand
GGAGAAATCGCCCGGGTAGTCCTGGGCAAGCAAGGCGGGGAGGGTGAGCGGGAGCATCTTCGCCTCGTTGCGGGCCGGGACCACGGCCGCGACCGCTGGCCACTGCCGGGGGCTGAGCGGGCCGGTGACCGGCGGCAGCCGCTGGCTGGTGAGCCAGAAGCCGCCGTGCGCCGTCAGCAGGTACACCCACGCGAGGGCGCTGGCGACGCACACGATTGCGAGTTCAAGCATCCATGCAGCTTGGCATACCTCGTCAGGCGGGATGCACGCGCCAGCCGATGACGGCGCCGGACCCGGCGGACCGCGCGCCGAGCAGGTCGTCCAGGTAGTGCGCGAGCGGGGAGCCCGGCCTCGCACCGCGACCACGGCGACCATGCCCGACCTCATGATCCACGCCTTGACCTGCGCGGGTGACACGACGACGGCGGAGGTCTGCAGGCCGGGCGGGACCTCAATCCCGGGACCGGAGGCCAGCCACATCCAGTTCAGGTACTGGGGTTCCACATCACGTTGACGCCGGCCGGGGCGTTCATTCCCGCGGTGATCAGCTCGGGGTTTCGCCAGTGGGCGATCTCGTTGGCCGCGTAGCGCATCCACCAGGCGGCCTGGTCCGGATCGGCGGGGCCACCCGCCACGATCCGGGAGGCCGGGTGCCGCCACATCATGATGAGGACGGCAAGGGCCGCGATCAGGTAGCAGTCCCGGCCCGCGGTTACGACGCCACGAGCCTGCTCAGGGCCGGGTAAGGGAAAGTTCAGCCCACCTCGCGGAGCAGGCCGGTATCGACATCGAACACAAAGCCCCGGATTAGATCGGCGTGCGGCACGTAGGGGCTGGCCTTAAGCCGGGCGATCGAGTTCCGCACGCTGCGGTCAAGGTCGGTGAACGCCTCGGTGGCCCAGGGCGGGCGCAGCCCGGTGTCGGCCTCGATGGCGTCTTTCATCTCGTCCTCAGTGAACTTCAGCATGCCGCAGTCAGTGTGCTGGATGAGGATGATCTCGCGGGTCCCGAGCAGGCGCTGGCTGATCACGAGCGACCGGATCATGTCGTCGGTGACGACGCCGCCGCCGTTGCGCAGGACGTGGGCGTCGCCGACCCGCAAGCCAAGCGCCCCGTGCACGTCCAGGCGGGAGTCCATGCAGGCCACGATGGCGATGTGCAGCGCGGGAGCGACCGGCGCAGGCCCGGGGAACGTCTGCGCGTACTGCTTATTGCGGGTGAGCAGCTCATCGATCATGATCCAATTAGATCATGCTGCAATATGAATACTGAATACCGCATACCAGCCTGCCGGGGCGCGGCACGGTCCAAGCGGCGCCCGGGACCGGCCACCCCGGGCGAGGGCCACCGGTGCACGCTGGTCACGCTTGTCCTGATTTGTTACCGATGTGAGCGCAACCATCCCGATGGATCAAACGTCAACTGATCGAGGGCCTGGGACAACGATGGACGAGTAGAGACCGGAGACGGGCATGAAGACTGGTGTGCTGGGACGCGTGACGGGGCTCGCGCTGGGTGCTGCTACCGCCGCCGCGAGCATCGCGCTGGCCGTGGCGCCGGCCAGCTCGGCGACGACGCGGTCAGTGGCGCCGACGAGCGCGACGGCCGTGTCACGGACGACTTCGGTCGCCGCGACCCCGCGGACGCTCAAGGAGGGCATGTCCGGCTCGGACGTGCTGGCGCTGCAGCACCGGCTATGGGGGTTGCACTACTGGCCGGGCCCGAAGATCGACGGTAAGTTCACCCACGACGTGACCGAGGCGGTGTGGGCGTTCCAGGCCATCAACGGGCTGAAGGAAGACGGCGTGGTCGGGCCGGCCACCGCCACGGCGCTGGCGCACCCGAAGGCCTACAAGGCGCAGTACCCGCACGGGCCCGCCACCCGCGTCGAGGTCAACATCAACGCGAACGTCCAGGTCCTGGTCCTGTTCAAGAGCAACGCCCCCTACCTGATCAGTCACGTCTCCAGCGGAGGCGGCTACACCTACTGCAGCAAGGGGAGCTGCAATCACAAGGCGATCACTCCCACCGGCATCTACACGCTGCACTCCTACATCCCCGGCCCGGTCACGGTGCCGCTGGGCCTGATGTACAACCCGGTGTTCTTCATCGGCACCGCTTACGCCATCCACGGCGACGGCAGCGTGCCGGTGTACCCGGCCTCGCACGGCTGCATCCGGATCCCCAATAACCTCTCGAAGACTTTCCACACGATGATCACCGTCAGCTACAGCCACGGGACCCAGGTCGAGATCTACAACCGCAGCGGCGTGCAGCACGTCTAGCCGCGAAGCGAACCAGGCGCTGGCCCCCCGGGGATCGATCCCCGGGGGGCCAGCGCGGTTAGCTGGCTACCAGGGTGCCCTGCTCCAGGCCGGCGCGCTTGGCGGCGGCGGCCGCGAAGGCCAGGATCAGCGGGTGCGGGCGGGTGCCGTCGCTGTACTGCTCGGGCTGGAACAAGGTGCCCAGGAAGAACGGGTGCCCGGGGATCTCGACGATGCGGACCTGGCCGTTGTCGTCGAACCCGCTGAACCGCAGGCCGGCGTCGGTGAGCGCGTCAAGGTAGGCGGCGTTCAGGCCGTAGGCGCAGAAGTACCGCTCGACCCGGCGGCCGGGGCCGATGATCGAGGCGGCGAGCGTCCCCGGCACGACCATGACCGCCTCCTCGTGCCCGACCAGCGAGCAGGCGAGCTGCGTGATCAGCAACTCGGGGCCGTCCGCGGCGGTGCTGGCCGGAGCGCCGATGTTCTCGGCGTGCTGCGCGTTGGGCAGGCCGCAGACGTTGCGGGCGTACTCCAGCATCGCGTGCTGGAAGCCGCCGCAGGTGCCCAGGAACGGGATCCCGCCCTCGCGGGCCGCCGTGACGGCGGCGACGGCGCCGTCCTCGCTGGCGTACGGCGACCCGGGGACCAGCCAGATCGCGTCGAATCCGGTGAGGTCGCGGGCCCGCGCCTCCGGAGTCGGGATCCAGTAGGCATCCAGCGCGAGGCCATCGCGCTCGCGCAGCGCCTCGAAGATGTTAGGGATGCAGACATGCGCGCGGATATTTGCCGAGCGGTCGCCGACGAGCGCCACCCGGGCTGCTGTTTTCGTCATGCCACCATCGTCAAGGCCCGTACGAGTTAAGCACAAGCGATGATCAGTTGTACTGCCATAAGCGTTGCTAATGCGGCATGGCCGCCGTGCCCCTACGGTGGAGGCATGGACGCGCACCTGCTCCGGACGTTCGTGGCCGTCGCCCGGCTCGGCTCGTTCTCGGCCGCCGCGGCCGAGCTGGCCTACACCCAGGCGGCGGTGTCGCAGCAGATCGCCGCGCTGGAGGCCGACCTGAAGGTCACGCTGCTGCGCCGCCGTCCGGTCGAGCCGACGGAGGCGGGCACCCGGCTGCTGGAGCACGCGGTCCCGATCCTGCTGCGGATCGACGCCGCCCGCGCCGACGTCAGCCGGATGACCGCCCCGCCGGCGGCGCGGCTGATCGTCGCCATGACCCCGCTGGCGACGAGCATCCCCGCGAGCGCCGACGACGGGGTGGCGGGCGCGCTCGCCCGGCTGCGGGCGGCGCTTCCGCGCCTGGAGCTGACCGTGCGGGTAGCCAGCCGCCAGGCGGTCGCCGAGGCGACCGCGCGCGGCGAGGCGGACCTCGGGCTCATCGACGGGCTCGCCGCGCCGAGTGACCCGCTGCCGCTTCCGGTCCCGCTGCCGGCGATCGGCGTCGGGGAATGCGCCGTGAGCGTGATCTTGCCGGCCGCCCACCCGCTGGCCCGCCCGCCCGCTAGCCCTATCGGGCTGCGCTCGCTGGCGGACGCGCGCTGGATCGACGCGCCGGCCGTGGGGCCGGCCCTGGAGGACCTGCGGCGGGTGACCGGCACCGAGGGCTTCCGGGCCGCGTGCCGCTACGCGGGGACGGACGTGCTGACGGTGCTGCGGCTGGCGGCCGCGGGGCACGGGCTCACCCTGCTGCCGACGGCGCTGCGGCCGGCGTTCCCGCTGGCCCAGGTCGCCGCAGTCGAGGTGTCGGCACCGCGCCTGGTGCACCGGGTCGAGCTGGTGCACGGCACGCTGCCGGCCGGCTCCCCCGCCGCCGCCCTCGCCGCCTTGCTGTGAAAGCGGAACGACCCTGGGCACCGCGAATTCACGCAGCGCGCCAGGGCCGTCGCGGCGCAGCTAAAAGGCCTTACGCGGGCGGAAGCTGGCCGTTGGTGGTCCGGGCGGGGGCGCCCTCGGGCTGCTGGATGACGCCCTTGCGGACCGACTCCAGGATGGTAAGCCCCTGGCTGACCAGGCCGGCGGCGATCTCGCCGAGGCCGTCGGCGCCGTTCAGGACGCTGACGTTGGCGCCCTGCAGGCCGGACGCGGCCTCCTTGACGATCTGCGGGAGCTGGTTGATCAGCAGCTGGTCCAGGGCGACCCGGTCGTTGGACGCGGCGGCCTCGGCGGCGATCCGGGTCCGCTCGGCGTCGGCCTTGGCCAGGATCACGACCTTCTCCGCCTCGGCCTCGGCGGGCCGGATCACCTCGGAGACGAGCTGCTTTTGCCGGAGGTCGGCCTGCTGCTTCGCGAGCTCCGCCTGCGCGGCGATGACCGCGCGCTGTGCCTCCGCCTGCGCCAACGGGCCGGCCTGGGCGGCCTCGGCCTGGGCCTTGTCGATCTGGGCCTTGTACTGGGCCTGCACGACGGCGGTCTGCCGGGCGAACTCGGCCTGCTGGCGAGCCGAGGCCTGCTGCGCCTCGACCGCCGCCTGGTCGGCCTGCGCCTGGGCGATCTTGGCCTGTCGCTGGATCGCCGCGTTGTTCGGCGCGGCCATCGCCGCGATGTAGCCGGCGCCCATGTCATCGATGGACTGGATCTGCAGCGAGTCCACCGACAGCCCGATGCTGACCATCTCCGACTTGGATCCGTCGAGCACCTCGGTGGCCAGCTTCTGCCGCTCGGTGACGATCTCCTCAACCGTCATCGAGCCGATGATGGACCGCAGGTGGCCGGCGAAGATCCGCCCGGTAAGCACCGACATCTGATCCTGGTCGGACAGGAACCGCTGGCCTGCGTTGATGATGGACTCCGGGTCGTTGCCGACCTTGAACGCGATGACGGCGCGGACGTTCAGCGCGATCCCCTGATGGGTGACGCACTGCTCCGCGACTTCGGCCTCCTGCATGGAGAGGGTGAGGTACCGGACCTTGCGGAAGACCGGCATGACGAACGCGCCGTGGCCGGTCACCACCCGGAAGGGCGCGCCGCCCGCCCCGCGGCCACCGGAAATGAGCATTGCCTCGTCGGGCGCTGGAACGCGATAGCCGAACATTTCCTAATTCTCCTGAAGACTGAGGGTTCTGCGATGGACCATGAAGGTGAGGAGCCTCGCCCAGGGCATCGTCCCACTCGACGACGTCGACCGCCCGCGCCCCGCGGGACTCGGTGACCAAGACTGTGGCGCCTCGCGGCAGGGGGGCATCCGACCAGGCGAGGAAGTGCTCAGAACCGCCGCGCACCCTAATGCGCACCTCGCCGGGGCCAGCTGGCCCACGCGTCGCGACGGTGATGACGCCTATCGCGCCGATGCAGGATTCGTCACGAGCCACCGGAAGCCACCCTCGGATGAAGAAAGCTGACAAACGCCAAGCGTAGTCCTTAGCGCAACGAGTGGTTCCACCGGAAAGTTTCCTTCGTTAGGCTAAGGAAATGGCCACACCCAGGACACTTCCGGCAGGTGACGGCGCGGTCGCCGGCCCGCGAGTATCGGCCCGGCCGGGACTGGCCATGACGGTGATCATGGCCGGCGTCTTGATGGCCGCCGTCGACACGACCATCGTCGTCCTCGCGCTGCCGGAGATCCAGTCCAGCCTGCACGTGCCGCTGTCGGGCGTCGTCTGGGTCATCATCAGCTTCCTGCTCGTCATCACGCTGCTGGCCACTCAGGTCGGGCGGCTGGGCGACATGTTCGGCCGGGTGCGGATGTACGAGACCGGGTTCGCGGTGTTCGTTCTTGGGTCATTGCTGTGCGCGCTGGCGTGGGACGCCGGGTCGATCATCGCGTTCCGCGTCGTGCAGGGCGTCGGCGGCGCGCTGATCATGGCCAACAGCGGCGCGGTGATCGCCGACTTGTACCCGCGCGAGCGGCGCGGGCGGGCCTACGGGTTCACCGCGCTCGGCTGGACGGTCGGCGCGGTCGTCGGCGTGGTGCTCGGCGGGCTGATCGTCACCTACCTGTCGTGGCGGTGGATCTTCTGGATCAACGTGCCCACCGGGGTGATCGCGATCGCCGGCGCGCTGCGGGTGCTGCGGGACACCGGGGCCCGGGAGCGGCGGCGCCTGGACCTCCCCGGGATGGTGACGCTCGGGCTGGGGCTGTTCGGCGTGCTGTGGGCGATAACGAAGCTGGCGAATTCGCCGTTCGACGCGTCGGTGGCGGGCTACCTGATCGGCGGCGTGGCCTTGATCGCGGTGTTCGCCGTCATCGAGTCGCGGGTCGCCGAGCCGATGCTGCCGCTGCGGATCTTCCGGGTGCCGACGATGACGGCGTCGCTGCTGGCCTCCTTCTTCCAGGGCCTGGCGTCGTTCGCGGTGCTGTTCCTGGTGCTGATGTACCTGCAGGGGCCGCGCCAGATGTCCCCGCTGAACGCCTCCTTGCTGCTGGTGCCCGGCTACGTCGCCGCCTCCGCGGTCGGCCTGTACGCGGGGCGGCTGGCGGACCGGCGCGGCCCGGTGCTGCCGGCCACCGCGGGGCTGGCGGTGATGGCGCTCAGCCTGATCGGCTACGCGCAGATGACGCTGACCACGCCGCTGTGGGTGGTCGTGGTCATCAGCTTGGTCAACGGATGCGGCAGCAGCCTGTTCTTCCCGGCTAACAGCTCGGCGATCATGAAGGCGGCGCCGCCGGACATGTTCGGCATCGCGTCGGGCATGCTGCGGACGTTCTCCAACATGGGCATGGTGTTCTCGTTCGCCGTGGCGATCTTGGTGGCGTCCCGGTCGGTCTCCAGGGACGTGGCGTTCGCGATCTTCGTGGGCACCACGTCACTGCACGGGCAGCAGGCCGCCGACTTCACCAACGGCCTGCACGCCGCGTTCTACTTCTCGGTGATCTTCATGGTGATCGCCGCGGTCCTGTCCGCCGTCCGCGGCAAGTGATCACAGCCAGCCGGCCCGGATGCTGCCGGGGTCGGCGTCGTCCGGGAGCTTGCCGAGCTGGCCCGACCGGACCTTGTCGAGCATCATCTTGGCGGTGCTGACGATGACCGGGGCCATCTCGCGCAGGTCCGCCGCGTCGGCGGGGTCGGCGGTGTCGTCCGGGACCCCGGCCCGCTTGAGGATCCCCGGCAGGTCGGCGAGCTGCTCGCCCAGCCAGCCGAGCGGGTCTGCGGACAGCCCGCGCAGGTACTCGCGGGGGCGCGGGTCCCAGGTGCTGGCATTGAAGGTCGGGTGGTGGTGCGTGCGGTTGTAGCTGCCAGGCTTGCCGTCCACGGACTCCAGCAGGTCCACCCGCCAGATCGGCTGGCCGACCTCGATGGGCGTCGCCGAGTAGATGCTCCCCTTCAGCTCGCCGCGGTCGATGGCCCGTAGCTCGAGCCGGACCCCGTGCTCGGGACCCTCCTGGCCCTTCCCGGGCTGGGGATCGAGGAAGTAAAGGTCCCCGACGACTATGCCGACTTTCTCGAAGACGAAGGCCTGGAGCATGTGACCTACCTCACACAGCGTGATTGTTTTGAATACCGTAAATATCTTTCCGCACCTAGCTGGGCCGGACAAGCACGAAGTTGACGGCGGTGAGCGCATCACCACTTCCCGGGCGGGCCCGGGGCGGCGGGGAGCGGCGCGGGGCGCGGCCTTTCATCACAGATCAGTCACAGAAAAAACTCGATTCGCCTGCGGTCGGCGGTTCGGCGCTGCCATGCTTCCGAATGACAGCCCGGGGGGTACAAATCCGGACAAATCACCCGAACGGGCTGCTTGATATGAGGCCCGCCGAGAGGCAGTAGCCGAGTAGGCGGGTTGGGACCAACCATGGGGAGAGCATGACCGCTGGGAGCGAGCGCCGCACCGTGCAGATCAGGCGCAGGGGGCGCCATACGTCCCCGTCGCAGGTTGAAAAGGTCGCGGCGCAGGCCGGGAAGGCCGCTCCCGCGGTAGCCATCGCAGGCGCCCTCGTCGCCGTGCCGGCGGCACAGCAGGCACTGGCCGCCACCTCCGCGGCGGGCGTGGCGGCCGCCGCCGGCGCCCACCACGCAGCGCACGAGGCGGCTGCCACTGCCAGGCTCACCGCCGCGCACGCGGCCGGGAGCGCGAGCGCCCAGGCGGCTCACTCCTACACGGTGCGCGGCGGGGACACGCTGTCGGAAATCGCCGCCCGCGTCTACCACAACCCCAGCGAGTGGCAGGCGATCTACCGCGCGAACGCCGGGAAGATCTCCAACCCGAACGTCATCTACGTCGGCGAGCGGCTCTCGATCCCGGTCCACCCGGCCGCGGTCACCCCGGCCTACCAGCCCAAGCACGCCAAGCCCGCGACCGGCACGGTGACCGAGACCTCGTCCGCCAAGTCGGGCACGCCGTCGGGCTCCTCGTCCGAACGGGCCACCCACCGGGTCGGTGGCCGCACCACTCCCAAGCCCTCCGCGCCCAAGACCACGTCGATCCCGAGCGGCACCCTGAGCTGCTCTGGCCTGGAGCGACTGTGGGACGCGGCGGGCGGCAACCCGGCGCACGCGTTCATCGCCGCGGAGATCGCGATGGCCGAGTCCGGCGGCCGGCAGTTCGCCCACAGCCCGACCAACGACTTCGGCTACTGGCAGATCAACGGCATCCACGGGCCGTCAATGGCCACGTATAACCCGCTCGGCAACGCGCGCGCCGCGATCTCGATCTCCGCCGACGGCACGCACTGGGGTGCCTGGACCACGTACACCAGCGGCGCCTACCAGGGCCGCTGCTAGCAGCTATCCCCCTCCCCCCGATCGGCCGGGCTGCCTCCCCCACAGGCGGCCCGGCCGTCTTTTGCGGGGAACGCCTCGCGAAGATCGAGGTCGCTGTCCTAGGCCCGGGCGGATTCGGTGATGCCGAGGCGGGCTAGCTCGTCGGCGCGCTCGTTGCCGGGGTCCCCGTTGTGGCCCTTGACCCAGGTCCAGGTGACCTGGTGCGGCGCCATCGCCGCGGCTAGCCGCTGCCACAGGTCGACGTTCTTGACCGGCTGCTTGGCCGAGGTCTTCCAGCCGTTGCGCTGCCAGCCGGGCAGCCACTTGGTGATCCCGTCGAGCACGTACTTGCTGTCGGTGTACATGCGGACGTGGACGGGGCGGGTCAGCGCCTCCAGCGCCTGGATGGCGGCCATGAGCTCCATCCGGTTGTTGGTCGTCGCCGGGTCCCCGCCGTGCAGCTCCCGCTCGGCGCCCCCGTACCGCAGGATCGCCCCCCAGCCGCCCGGACCCGGGTTCCCGCTGCACGCCCCGTCGGTGTAGATAACCGCCTCGCCCATGGGGCAAGGGTAGTGGCACGCGCGGTGCCCCGGATAACATCCCGGTCCATGACCATTGGGGGGAGCCCGGCGGGCAGTGCCAGCCGGCGGCACGCGGAGCTGGTCCTCGTCAGCGGGCGGATCCGCACGCCCGCGCACCCGTCCGGGTTCGTGGAGGCCGTCGCCGTCGGCGGCGGCGTGATCCGGGCGCTGGGCAGCGACGCGGAGATCCGCGAGAAGATCGGCCCGTACACCCGCGTCATCAACCTGCGCGGGCGACTGGCCGTGCCCGCCTTCGGTGACGCGCACATCCACCCGGTGCAAGGCGGGCTGGAGACCCTGCGCTGTAACCTGCTGGGCCTGAAGACCCGGCAG
Source organism: Streptosporangiaceae bacterium (assembly GCA_025935815.1). Lineage (GTDB taxonomy): Bacteria > Actinomycetota > Actinomycetes > Streptosporangiales > Streptosporangiaceae > Trebonia. Next base: position 4,116 of record JAICUO010000148.1, on the reverse strand, counting down.
GAGTGCCTGGACAAGATCGCCGCCTACAGCGCCACCCTGCCGCCGAGCGCCTGGGTGCTCGGCGGCGGCTGGGCCATGTCCGGCTTCCCGGGCGGCGTCCCGACCGCCGCCGACCTCGACGGGGTCACCGGCGGGCGGCCCGCGTGCCTGACGAACCGGGACCGCCACAGCGCATGGGTCAACACCGCCGCGCTGACGATGGCGCGGGTCAGCGCGCGGACCCCCGATCCCGCCGACGGGCGGATCGAGCGGGACCCCGCTGGCTTCCCGACCGGCGCGCTGCACGACGGCGCCATGCGGCTGGTCGCCGACTACGTGCCCCGGCCGAGCGCGACCGACCTCATGAAGGCACTGCTGGTCGCCCAGCGGTACCTGCACTCGATGGGAATCACCAGCATCCAGGACGCGTGCGTGGGCGAGGCCGGCGAGCTCAGCAACCCCGACGCGTTCGACACCTACCGGCGGGCGGCGGCGGACCGGCTGCTGACCTGCCGGGTCACCGGGTCATTGTGGTGGGACCGGCACCTGGGCCTGCGCCAGATCGACAACCTGCTGACCCGGCGCGAGGCCGCCGACGGGGCCGGGTACTTCCGCGCCACCACGGTCAAGATGATGCTCGACGGCGTGTGCGAGACGTTCACCGCCGCGATGGGCGCCTCGTACCTGGACGGCCACGGGCACCCGACGGGCCACCAGGGCAAGCTGTTCATCGACCCCGACGAGCTCGGGCACGCCGCCCGAACGCTGGCCGACCTGGGGTTCCAGCTGCACTTCCACGCGATCGGGGACGCCGCGGTGACCGCGGCGCTGGACACGATCGGCGCGCTGCCCGCCCCCCAGCGCGCCGGCGGCCGCCATCACATCGCGCACCTGCAGTTCATCGCGCCCGACGACCTCGACCGGTTCGCCCAGGTCGGGGCGGTCGCCACCTTCCAGCCGCTCTGGGCAGCCGAAGACGACCAGGTGAGCGAGCTGACCATCCCCTTCGTCGGCCCCGAGCGGGCCTGGTGGCAATACCGCATCGCAGAGGTGGCACGCCGCGGAGGCCGGGTGGCGTTCGGTAGCGACTGGCCGGTCTCCAGTCCCGACCCGCTGCAGGAGATGCACGTTGCGGTCAACCGGGTGCTGTCGGGCCGGCTCGGGGAGCCGGGAACGCCCGAGACGACCAGGCCGTTCCTGCCCGCCGAGGCCATCACCGTGGACGCGGCGCTGCAGGCGTTCACCGCGGGGGTGGCGTACGTGAACCATGAGGAGGACGTGGCCGGGTCGCTCGAGCACGGCTTGCTGGCCGACATCGCGGTGCTCAGCCAGGACCTCTACGCGGTCGCGCCCTCCGCGATCGGGGACACCACCGTCGACCTGACGCTGGCCGGCGGGCAGGTCGTGCACGGCGACGAGTGAGCCGGGACGCTGGTGAAGAGCCGCTGATCACCGGTATCCCGCTCGTGACCGGCGGCGGGAGGTGTGCTCTGCTAGTAGCGTGCTGAAGAAGCTGCCCTCGCCTAGCTCAGACGACCCCGCGGACCTGGCCGTGCTGGCGGGCATGACCGTAGTGGACGATGACGACGACGACCCGGTCTTGCTGTGGCCGGACGGGACCGTGGTCGACACGTGGCGGGAGGAGTACCCCTACGAGGAGCGGCTCGGCCGGCCGGAATACGAGCGGACCAAGCGGCTGCTGCAGATCGAGCTGGTCAAGCTGCAGAACTGGGTCAAGGACACCGGCCTGCGGATCGTCATCGTGTTCGAGGGCCGCGACGCCGCGGGCAAGGGCGGCACCATCAAGCGGTTCACCGAGCACCTGAACCCGCGCGGCGCCACCGTCGTGGCACTGGAGAAGCCAACCGAGCGGGAGCGGACCCAGTGGTACTTCCAGCGGTACGTGGCGCACCTGCCCGGCGCCGGGGAGATCTTGATGTTCGACCGGTCCTGGTACAACCGGGCCGGGGTCGAGCGGGTCATGGGCTTCTGCACGCAGGAGGAGTACCTGGAGTTCATGCGGGAAGCCCCGGAGTTCGAGCGGATGCTGGTGAGCTCGGGGATACACCTGACGAAGTTCTGGTTCTCGGTGACGCCCAGCGAGCAGCGCACCCGGTTCATCATCCGCCAGGTGGACCCGGTGCGGCAGTGGAAGCTCAGCCCGATGGACCTGGAGTCGCTCGATAAGTGGGACGGCTACACCGAGGCCAAGGAGGCGATGTTCTTCTACACCGATACGGAGCACGCCCCGTGGACCGTGGTGAAGAGCAACGACAAGAAGCGCGCCCGCCTGGAGGCGATGCGGCACGTCCTGGAGCAGTTCGAGTACCCGGGCAAGGACCACGAGGTCGTCGGCAAGCCCGACCGCAGGCTCATCGGGCCGCCCGCCCTGTTGTCGGAGCGGAGCATGGTCCACATCTTCCCGGCACTCTGACGGAGACGGACCGGCCCGGCCATGAGATCCTGACACCATGGCGCAAATCTCCACAACCCAGGCAGAAATCACCTCCGAGGCCGAGCTCCGCGAGGTCCTCGGCGGCCTGCCGACCAAGCGGGTCGCCACGAAGGACCGCCCGCGGCTGCACCCGCTGCAGATCGAGTGGCTTCGGCAGTCGCCGTTCTGCGTTATCGCGACGTCGAAGGCGGACGGGACCTGCGACGCCTCCCCCAAGGGAGACCCGGCGGGGCAGCTTATCCACGTGATCGACCCGCAGACGGTGGCGATCGCCGAGCGGCCAGGCAACCGGCGGGCCGACGGCTACGTCAACGTGCTGTCCAACCCGCACGTGGGCATCTTGTCGCTCATCCCCGGGCGTGAGGACACGTTGCGGATCAACGGGCGCGCCCGGCTGGTGCGGGACGCGCCGTTCTTCGGCGAGCTTGCCGTGCGCGGGAAGCGGCCCATCCTGGCGATGATCGTGGACATCGACCAGGTCTTCTCGCACTGTCAGAAGGCGTTCATGCGCTCGCAGCTGTGGAAGCCGGCGACCTGGCCCGGCGGCGACGTGCTACCGTCCGTCGCCCAGCTGTGCAAGATCGTCCAGGACCCGGAGGAAACCCTGGAGGAGCTGGAGGCGCACTACGCCCCCGAGCACTACCAGAGCCTCTTGTATTAACGGGCGGTGGCCGTCCGGGCGGACCAGAGGGCGGGGATCGTTACGTTCAGGTCGAGCAGCAGGGCGCGCAGCAGCGGCAGTGAGATGCCGATGACGTTGTTGTGGTCGCCGTCGATCGAGTCGACGAACCAGCCGCCGAGGCCCTCGATGGTGAACGCGCCGGCCATGCCCAGCGGCTCGCCGGTGCCGACGTAGGCGGCGATCTCCTCGTCGGTGGGCGCCCCGAAGCGGATGACCGAGGACGCCACCCCGGACGCCCGCTGGCCGGTGGCCGCGTCGATGACGCAGTGCCCGGTGAGCAGCGTCCCGGTCCGGCCGCGCATGGCCTGCCAGCGGGCGATCGCCTCCTCGGCGTCGGCGGGCTTGCCGAGCGCGACCCCGTCGAGGTCGAGCATCGAATCGCAGCCGATGACCACGCCGCTGGCCTGGGTGGCGGCGACGGCGACGGCCTTGGCCGCCGACAGCAGGGCGGTTAGCTCTCCCGTGGTGGCCGCGGAGTAGGAATCCTCGTCAACGTCGCTGACGATGACTTCGGGGTCTAGCCCGGCGCCGCGCAAGACGGCGAGGCGGGCCGGGGAGGCGGAAGCGAGAACAACGCGCACTGTCAGACCCTATATAACTGGACCATGAGGTTCGGGCTAGTCGGGACGGGTTACTGGGCGCGCGCCACGCACGCGGCCGCGATCGCCTCCACTCCGGGCGCGTCGCTGGCCGCCGTCTGGGGGCGCGACCCTCAGGCAGCCGCCAGGCTGGCGGGCGAGCACGGGGCCGACGCCTTCACCGGGCAGGAGGCTATTGACCAGTTCCTCGACGGGGTCGACGCGGTCGCGTTCTCCGTGCCGCCGTACGTCCAGGCGCCGATCGCGGCCCGGGCGGCCCGGGCGGGCAAGCACCTGCTGCTGGAGAAGCCGGTGGCCTTGGCCGAAGCGGAGGCGGACGCCCTGGTCGACGCGGTTGACGCGGCTGGCGTGGCGTCGGTGGTGTTCTTCACGCTCCGCTTCAACGGCGAGATCCGCGCGTG
>JAICUO010000239.1 GCA_025935815.1 Streptosporangiaceae bacterium | reverse complement strand
GCTAACGCCGCGCTTGTGGGCGAGGTACCCGAAGTACCACTTCAGCGAGTCCCCCCAGATGTGCCCGGGGGCCACCGAGTTCACCCGGATCCCCTGCGGGCCCAGCTCGGTGGCCAGGCTCTGGGCCATCGCCAGCAACGCCGCCTTGGCGAGCTTGTACGGTCCCATCCCCAGCTGGGAGAACCGAACCACCATCGAGTTGATCATCACGACCGACCCCTGGGCATCAGCCAGGGCGGGGACGAACAGCCGGGTCAGCCGCAAGGCGGCGACGACGTTGCCGTCGAAGCTCTCGCTGAGCGATTCCAGCGGGACCTTCGCGAGCCCCTTGATGGGCGGCATCGCCAGCGCGTTGTAGACCAGCGCGTCCACCCGCCCGAACTCCGCCCGGGCCGCCTCGGCCAGCTGGCCCGCCGCCTGCGCGTCGCCGAGGTCGGCGGGGACGGCCAGGCCGCGCCGGCCGAGCGCGGTGACCTCCTTGGCCACCTCCTCCAGCGTGGATGCCGTGCGCGCGGCGAGCACCACGTCAGCGCCCTCGCGCGCGCTGGCCAGCGCGATGGAGCGGCCCAGGCCGGCGCCGTCGCCGGCCACGACCACCACCTTGTCCCGCAGCATCATCTACCCGATCATCCTTTCCGCGACGGCGACCTGGCGCGCGGCGATGCGCGCCCGCCATTCCGGGGGCGTCACCCGCGCGCTGTCGTGGAACGGCAGCCGTCGCGGTAGCTCATCGAAGGGGACCACCTCGGCGGCCGGCCCGTCTTCCGCGCCGAGGCCGCGGGTCAGCCGCTGCCAGCGGAGCTGCACGTAGCCCCGGTCGTGGCCGGTCCGCTCGAGCCAGTTGACGACCCCGGGATCGCGCTCGCTGATGACGAAGCGCATCCGGCCGTCGGGGTCGATCCGCGCCTGGTCGGCGGTGAGGCTGGTCTGGTGGCTGACGTAATCCAGCGAGACGTACCACATGCTGCCCAGCTGGATGCCCTGGTACGGCGCGACCTCCTTGGCGGCGGCCGGCACGGTCACGATCATCGCCTCGTCGTCGGCGAGGTCGTAGTGGCCGACCGACGAGAACTGGGTATCCAGGCCGCCGGGCGTGCGGCGCGGCGGCGTCAGCGTGTTGACCGGCTCGTTCAGGTAGAACCACTCGGGGAAGGCCAGGAACGTCCGGATCCGGGACAGCAGCATCTTGCCGGCCACCGCGTAGCGCTTGGCCGCGGCGGCGGCCAGCGCCGGCGCGTCCGGCGCGAGGCCCTCGGCGCCGGCCCGGCGGATGCGGATGGTGCCGCGCTTCTCGGTGGCCCAGTCGCTGTAGACCTCGCGCACGGCGAGCATCGCCGAGCCGGGCCCGAGCGTGAAGTAACCGGGCCCGCCCTGGCCAGGGCCGAGCCGGAACTCGAACTCCCCGCCCGGGCCGATCTCGATCGCCCGGTCATCGAACGCGCTGAGGCTGTCGGGCACCTCGACGGGGGTGTAGTCGCCCTTCATCACCTGGAAGCTCAGGTCGGCGGTGGTGCCGCGGGTGCCGGTGACCACGTACTCCTGCGATTCGCGCAGGTAGGCGTGGAAGTACAAGGTGTCCGGGTTGTCGAGGCCCATCTTGGTGTACGGGCCGGTGGAGGCGACGAAGAACGGGAAGTCGCGCTGGTAGGACCAGGCCAGGTGCAGGCAGGCCTGGGCGCTGCCGGCCAGGTAGTCCAGGCCCTCGGCGAGGTCGCGCTCGGACTTGACGTGCGGGGCGGCGGCGATGACCTTCTCCGCCTCGGCCAGCGCGTCAGCGAACCGCTGGGTCAGCACCGCTCGCCCCGTCCCCGGCCCCGGGCTTGCTCGCGGTGCCCGTTGCGGCCTTCGCCGTGCCCGTTGCGGCCTTCGCCGTGGCGGCCAGCAGGGGCGCGGGCCCGGCGATGAACCGCAGCGACGGCAGGTCATCCAGCGACATCATGGCCTCGTAGGTGCGGGTGTAGCCGGTGTGGGAGATCCGCCACTGGCCGTCCGCGCAGCGCTGGTACCGGTCTTGGTAGAACGCCGACCCGACGATGACGACGCGGTGCTCGGCCGCGATCACCGTGTCCTGGAACCGCCACGTGCCGGCGGCGACGGCGCCGTCCACGGTGATCTCCGGCTGGCCCGCGGCGTGCACGGTGACGATGCCCGGCCCCAGGTTGGCCCGGAAGAAGGCGATGAGCTCGTCCCGCCCGGCGAAGGTCAGCGGCTTGCCGTAGACGCGGGTGCCGTAGTCGATCGTGGCGTCCGGCGTGAGCACGTCGGCCAGCTCGTCCCACAGCTTCTCGTCCACGCACCGCAGGTAGCGGTACTTCAGCTGGCGGATCTCCTCCAGCGTCTCAAGGTCCATGCCACCAGCTTGGCGCACGCGCTTGAACGAAACAAGAACTTGTTCTAGTTTAGCGACGAGATGACGGCAGCCAACCCGGGAGGCCCCGATGCGGTTCACCTATGCCGAGTCGATGACCGACCCGTCGTTCTACGGGCCGCTGGCGATGGCCGCCGAGGAGGCCGGCTATCACTCGATGGTCATACCGGACAGCATCTGCTACCCGCTGCGCGCCGACAGCGTGTACCCCTACAGCCCCGACGGCACCCGCGAGTTCCTGGAGGACAAGCCGTTCCTCGAGCCGTTCTCGCTCATACCCGCCCTGGGCGCGGTGACCAGCCGGATCCGGTTCATCCCGTTCGTCGTCAAGGTCCCCGTCCGCAACCCGGTGCTGCTGGCCAAGCAGGTGACCTCGACGGCGGTGCTCACCGGGGGGCGGCTGTCCCTCGGCGTCGGGGTCAGCCCGTGGCGCGAGGACTACGACATCCTGGCGGCGGACTGGGCGACCCGCGGGCGGCGGTTGGACGAGTCGATCGCGATTGTGCGCGGGCTGGCCGCCGGGGGCTACTTCGAGTACCACGGCACGACCTACGACCTGCCGCCGATCAAGATCGCGCCGGTGCCCGCTGAGCCGGTCCCGGTGCTCATCGGCGGTCACTCCGAGGCGGCGCTGCGCCGGGCCGCCCGGCTCGGCGACGGCTGGATGCACGGCGGGGGAGACCCCGCGGACCTGCCACGGCTGCTGGCCCGGCTCAGCGAGCTACGGCGCGACGCCGATCCCGGCCCGGACCGCGCGGGGCGCTCCGTCATCCCGTTCGAGGTGCACGTGATCTCGATGGACGCCTACACCCTGGATGGCGTGCGCAGGCTGGCGGAGGCGGGCGTGACCGACGTGATCATTGGCTTCCGCTGGCCCTACGTGACCGGCCCGGACACCGAGCCGCTGGCCACCAAGATCGACAGCCTCCGGAGGTTCGCCGACGACGTCATCGCGAAGGCGTGAGCGAGCGGGGAACAAGCCGTGAGCCGACTTCTCAAATAGAACGCGTTCCAGTAACGTGACTGGAACCTCGGGCAGACTCCCAGGAGGGGCGATGCGCCGCATCATCGGACTCACACTCACCGTGCTCGGCGTGCTCCTGATCGTGGCGGCGGTATCCCTGCCGACCTGGGTCACCACCATGGTGGTCAAGTTCCCGCTGGATGAGCACCAGACGGCGACGCTGACGGCCAGCAACGCCACCTACTTCAGCCAGAAGTCGCTGACCCAGCGGACCGGCGTCACCATCCAGGCCACCTACACGATCACGGGCGACCCGGGCAAGGGCAGCTCCTCGGTGGCCGTGTGGAACCAGGTCAGCACGGTCACCGACCTCACCAACCATGAGCAGGTCTCCCAGACGACGCGCACCTTCGCGTTCGACCGGCGCACCGCGCAGCTAGTCGACTGCTGCGGCGCGAGCGTCAACGGCGACAAGTCGGTGCGCCAGTCCGGGCTGCTCGGGTCCGTGTTCCCGTTCGGTACCCAGAAGCAGACCTACCAGGTCTACGACCCCACGCTGAAGCGGACGGCGCCGTTCACCTACACCCGGTCGGGCACCGTGAACGGCATCCCGGTGTACGTGTTCACCCAGGACGTCGCGCCGACGCAGGTCGCCACCTTGCCGGTTCCCGGCGCGCTGCTCGGGCTGAAGGCCGCCGTGGTCACGATGGGCGAGTTCGACCAGCAGCATCAGGTCTACTCCGTGGACCCGGAGACCGGGGCGCTCGTCAACGTGGAAGAGCACCAGATCGTGACCCTCCGCGACCCCGCCACCCGCACCATCGCCAAGGTGGTCTACGACGCCGACCTGACCGTGACACCGCAGACCCTGAAGACGGTCACCGCGCTGGACAGCAGCGGCCGGGACACGCTCGCGCTGCTGACGACCATCTTGCCGATCACCTTCGGCGTCGTCGGCGGGGCCTTGCTGGTCGCGGGGATCATCCTGGCGGCCCGCGGGCGCCGTGGCGGAGAACGGAGCGCGGATGGGACGCAGGTCAGCGCAGCAGCAGCCGGGTCGCCAGCTCCAGGTGAGAACTGACGTCGTCGGCCGAGGCCCGGCGGGTCACCCAGGCGACCAGGTTCGACAGCCACACGTCGCCGATCACGCGGGCGATCGCGATGTCGTCGGCGGACGGCTCGCCGTCGTGCATCGCCATGGTGAACATGCGCGTCATCTGCCGGGCCACCGTGTTCACCTCGGCGGCCGCGCTCGGGTCGGCGAACATGAACGCCCGCGTCATCGCCTCGGTGAGCATCGGATCGCGCTGCATGTTCCTGGTCACCCGGGACAGCACCCACAGCATCCGCTCGGTGGGCGTGTCGCCGGGGACTGGCTTGCGGAACAGCTTGTCGTGCAGCTGCTCGAACTCCTCGGTCAGCGCGCCGACCAGCAGGTGGATCTTCGACGGGAAGTACCGGTACAGGGTGCCGAGCGCCACGTCCGCGCGCTCGGCGACCGCCCGCATCTGCACGGCCTCGTAGCCGCCCTTCGAGGCGAGCGCCAGCGTCGCGTCCAGGATCCGCTTGCGGCGCATCTGCTGGGCCGCCGAGCCAATATCGGCGTCGGCCACTGTGCCGCCAGCACTTGTGCCATCAGCACTGACGGCCACGGCACCGCCGGCGCTGGCCGTGCTGCCAACACTGGGGGGCGCCGGGCGGCCCTTGGCTCGCGTTCTCGTGGCTGGCATTCGGTACCTCTCGTCCTGTCCGCATCCCTGATCAGGGTACCAATTCCCCGTCCGGCGACGGGCGCGCGGACCTGGTCATACCTGAATGTAACGTGTTCTACTTTTCCGCGAAATGCCCCGTTTCGGGGTGCCCCATTCAGCGGCGGGCCGGGAGGTGCCGGGTGGACTTCGCGCTAACGGAGGCCCAGCGCGAGATCGCCGGGCTGGTCGGCCAGCGGCTGGAGGCAGGCAAGGCCGACCCCTGGAAGGAGCTCGCCCAGGCGGGCCTGCTCAGCCTGTGCCTGCCGCCCGACCTGGGCGGCGACGGGCTTGGCGTGCTTGAGGCGGCCGTGCTGCTCACCGAGGTAGGCAGGCGGGCGGTGCCCGTGCCGGCGCTGGCCACCTTGATGACCGGGGTGCTGCCGGTCGTCCGCTGGGGCGACGCGGACCTGCGGCGCTCGCTGCTGCCGGGCGTGGCGGCGGCCGAAACGATCCTCACCGCCGGCATCCGCGAGCCGTCTGACCCGATGCCCGAGGCCCCGGCGGTCACCGTCACCGCGGGCACGGTGACGGGCACCAAGGTCGGGGTCCCGTACGGCGCGCAGGCGAGCCGGGTCCTCGTCCCGGTGAGCTTCCCGGCCGCCGGCGACGGGCGGACCGGCGTGGTCATCATCGACCCGGCCGGGCCGGGGGCGAGCCTCACGCCCGCCCCCGCCGCCGGCCGCGACCCGCAGTACACCCTGCGGCTTGACCAGGCGCCCGTCGAGCGCGTGCTGGGCGACGCCGCCTGCGTCCGGGACCTGTACCAGCTGGCGGTGGCCGGGGCGTGCAGCCTGGCCGACGGCGCCCTGGCCGGGGCACTCGAGCTGACCAGGGTCCACGTCGCCACCCGCGAGCAGTTCGGCCGCCCGCTAGCCGCCTTCCAGGCGGTCGCCCAGCAGGTCGCCGACGTCTACATCGCCGCCCGCACCCTGCACCTGGCCACGCTATCGGCTTGCTGGCGGCTCGACGCGGGCCTGGACGCCGCCGCCGACCTGGCGGTGGCGGGCTACTGGTGCGCCCGGCAGGCGCCCCGGGCCGCGCTGACCTGCCATCACCTGCATGGCGGGACCGGGATGGACACCACCTATCCGTTGCATCACCTATCGGGGCTGATCGCGGACCTGGCGCGGTTCCTGGGCGGCGCCGAGTACCAGCTGGAGCGGCAGGAATGTTCATCGAGCTGACCCCCGAGCAGGCGCGGCTGCGGGACACCCTGCGCGGCTACTTCGCCGGCCTGCTCACCCCCGCGCAGCGGGTCACGCTGCTGACCGAGCGGCACGGCGCCGTCTACCAGGACGTGGTCCGCCGGATGGGCCGCGACGGGTGGCTCGGCGTCGGCTGGCCCCGGGAGTACGGCGGGCACGGGTTCGGGCCGGTCGAGCAGCAGATCTTCGTCAACGAGGCGGCGCGGGCCGACATCCCGCTGCCCGCCGTCACCTTGCAGACCGTGGGACCGGTGCTGCAAGCGCGCGGCACGCCCGCCCAGCGGGAGCTCTTCCTGCCGAAGATCTTGGCCGGCGAGATCCACTTCGCGATCGGCTACACCGAGCCGGGCGCCGGGACGGACCTGGCGGCGCTGCGCACCACGGCGGTCCGCGACGGCGACGGCTACCTGGTCAGCGGCCAGAAGATCTTCACCACCGGCGCCCACGAGGCCGACTACGTGTGGCTGGCCTGCCGGACCGACCCGGCCGCGCCCAAGCACAAGGGGATCACGATCTTGATCGTCGACACCGCCGATCCGGGCTTTTCGTGGACGCCGATCATCACCCACGACGGCGCCCATCACGTGAACGCCACTTACTACGACCGGGTGCGCGTCCCGGAGGCGATGCGGGTGGGCGCCGAGAACGAGGGCTGGCGGCTCATCACCAGCCAGCTCAACCACGAGCGGGTGATGCTCGGGCCGGCCGGGCGGCTGGCCGCGATGACCGACCGGGTGCGCGAGTGGGCCACCGCGAGCGCGCTGGAGGGCCGGCCCGACGTGCGGCGGGCGCTGGCCCACGCCGGCGCCGTCACCCGCGTCAACGAGCTGCTCAACTGGCAGGTGGCGGCGGCGCCGGAGCTGAGCGTGGCCGACGCGTCGGCGACCAAGGTGTTCTCCTCCGAGCAGGCCCAGGAGATCGGGCAGGCGCTCGCCGAGGTCGTCGGCCGGCACGCCGACCCGGCCGACCCGGCCAGCGCGGCGCTGATGACCTGGCTTGACGTGCAGCTCAAGCGCAACACCGTCTTGACGTTCGGCGGCGGCGTCAACGAGGTCCAGCGGGAGCTCATCGCGACCGCGGGCCTGGGCCTGCCGAGGGTGCCGAGATGACGCCGGAGGAGGTCAGGGCGGCCGCGAACCGGATCGCCGCAGCCGGGGACAGCAAGCCCCGGCTCGCCCGCGACCCAGTCAACCGGCCGACGATCCGCACCTGGCTGGAGGTGATCGGCGGCGCGGCCGGGACCGCCGCCGACGCGGATGCGGTGCCTGCGGATACGGTGCCCGCCGATAGGGTGCCCCCGGCGATGATCCAGGTGTGGACGATGCCGGGCCTGCACGGGTCGCGCGCGAGCGATGACCCGCTCGGCGCGATGATGGCGGTGATGAATGAGGCCGGCTATCCGGCGGTCATCGCGACCAACTGCGACCAGGCCTACCTGCGCGAGGTCCGGGTCGGCGAGCAGCTCGCGGTCTCGGCGCGGCTGCTGGACGTCACCGGGCCCAAGCGGACCGCCCTGGGCGAGGGATGGTTCGTGACCACCCGCTCCACCTGGACCGCCGTCAGTACCCGCCTCGAGCAGGGCGAGCCGGTCGCCACCATGGACTTCCGTGTCTTGAAGTACCGGCCCGTACCCCGCGAGCACTCCGTTGCCCCGGCCCGGCAGCCTGTCATGCGGCCGTCAGTCTCGCCGGACACCGCGTTCTTCTGGGAAGGGACGGCGGCCGGGGAGCTGCGGGTCCAGGAGTGTGAGCGGTGCGGGGCGCGGCGCCACCCGCCGGGACCGCGGTGCCCCGCGTGCGGGGCGATGGCCACCGGGAGCTACGTCGTGGCGGCGGGGACCGGGGAGGTCTACAGCTACGTGGTGCACCACCACCCGCCCGTGCCCGGCAAGAAGCTCCCCATCGTGATCGCGCTGGTCGAGCTGCCCGAGGGCGTCCGGATGACCGGCGAGCTGCTCGGCGTCGCCCCTGATCGGGTGCGGATCGGCCTGCCGGTGCGCGCCGACTTCACCCGGATCGACGACGACCTGGCCCTGCCCGCCTGGCGCGCCGCGACCCAGGCCGCCTTGCCGCCGCGGGTCATCAACGTGACGCCCACGCTCGTCGTCGCCGCGGCGCTGGCCACCCGCGACTACCAGGACGTGCACCACGACCGGGACCGCGCCATCGCCGGCGGCGCCAAGGACATCTTCTTGAACATCTTGACCACGACCGGCCTGGTCCAGCAGTACGTGGCCGCGTGGGCGGGACCGGGGCAGTCGATCAAGGCGATCTCCATCCGGCTGGGGGCGCCCTGCCACGCCGGCGACACGCTCACCCTCACCGGCGAGGTGACCAGCGCCGGCGCCGGCGGCAGTGGTGACGACAGGGTTGACGGGAGGGTTGACGACAGTGTTGACGGCACTGCCGAGGGCACCGAGCGGGTGATCGCGGTCACCGGCCGGTGCGGCCTCGGCGATCACGTGACGGCCACCGTCCGCCTGGCGGACTCCCGTAGCCCGGGGGGCCCAGCAGGGGGGAAAGGCTGAACATGCCCGTCATCCCCAACGAGCCGGTGGCGGCGGTGGCCGGCATCGGCGCGACCGAGTTCTCCAAGGAATCGGGGCGCAGCGAGCTTCGCCTGGCGGTCGAGGCCATCACCGCCGCCCTGGACGACGCGGGCCTGGCCGCCGCGGACGTGGACGGCCTGGTCACCTTCACGATGGACGGCAACGCGGAGATCGCCGTCGCCCGCGAGCTGGGGCTGGATGAGCTGCGCTTCTTCAGCCAGATCGGCTACGGCGGCGGCGCCGCCTGCGCGACGGTGGCGCACGCGGCCATGGCCGTGGCCACCGGGACCGCGGACGTGGTGGTCTGCTACCGGGCGCTCAACGAGCGCTCCGGCCGCCGCTTCGGGCAGGTGGCGGCGGGCCTGTCCGGCGTGCCGACCACGTCGGGGATCGACAACGGGTGGCACTACCCGATGGGCCTGGCCACGCCGGCCGCGATGGTCGCCATGATCGCCCGGCGGTACATGCACGAGTACGGGGCGACCAGCGAGGACTTCGGCCGGGTGACGGTCGCCGCCCGACGTCACGCCGCGGCGAACCCGGCCGCGTGGTTCTACCAGCGCCCGGTCACGCTGGAAGAGCACCAGCAGTCCCAGTGGATCGCCGAGCCGCTGCGACTGCTGGATTGCTGCCAGGAAAGCGACGGCGCGGTCGCGATCGTCGTCACCTCCCTGGCCCGCGCCCGCGACCTGCGGTGGCGGCCGGCCGTGATCGCGGCCGCCGCCCAGGGGTCCGGGCCCGGGCAGTTCATCATGACCAGCTACTACCGCGACGACATGGCCGCGCTCCCGGAGATCGGCGTCGTCGCGCGGCAGCTCTGGCGGCAGGCGGGCGTGCGCCCGGCCGACGTGCGCACCGCCATCCTGTACGACCACTTCACCCCGTACGTGCTCCTGCAGCTGGAGGAGCTCGGCTTCTGCGCGCGGGGGGAGGCCCGTGACTTCATCGCCGGCGGCGCGATCGAGGTCGGCGGCCGCCTGCCGCTGAACACCCACGGCGGCCAGCTCGGCGAGGCCTACATCCACGGGATGAACGGCATCGCCGAGGCGGTCCGCCAGGTTCGCGGGACATCGGTCAACCAGGTGCCCGGGGACGGCCCCGTCGTGGTGACGGCGGGCACCGGCGTGCCCACCAGCGGCCTGATCCTCAGCTGATCAATCGGTCCCGGCGGCACCGTCTCGGGGAGCACCGTCTCGGGGAGCACTGTCTCGGGGGGCCCTGTCTTGGCGGGCACTGTCTTGGGCGGCCATGTCCTGGACGGCAAGGTAGCCGAAGGTCATGGCGGGGCCGATCGTGGCGCCCGCGCCGGCGTAGCTGTGGCCCATCACCGACGCACTGGCGTTGCCCGCCGCGTACAGGCCGGGGATGGCCGTGCCGTCGGCGCGCAGCACCCGGGCCCGCGCGTCGGTGCGCAGGCCGCCCTTGGTGCCCAGGTCGCCGGGGACGATCTTGGCCGCGTAGTAGGGCGGGCGGGCCAGCGGCGCCAGGTTCGGGTTGGGGCGCACGCGCGGGTCGCCGTAGTAGCGGTCGTAGGCCGAGTCGCCGCGGCGGAAATCTTCGTCGCGGCCCTTGCGGGCGTGGTCGTTGAACCGCGTGACGGTCGCCTCCAGCGCCCCGGCGTCCACGCCGATCGCGGCGGCGAGCGTGGCCAGGTCAGGAGCGCGGAACACCGCGCCAGCCGCGTACCAGCTACGCCGCAAGGGCCGGCCCGGCGGCCGGAGCGCGAACACGTAGGTGTCGCGGTACCGCTGGTCGAAGACCAGCCAGGCGGGGATGTGCGGGATGCCCGCCGCGTTCCCCGCGTACATCGCGTGCACGGCGTCGACGTACGGGGCGCACTCGTTCACGAACCGCTGGCCCGCCCCGTTGACCATCCGGGACCCGGGCAGGTTGCGCTCGGCCAGGCAGAAGTAGGGGCCGGCGGGCAGCGGGATGGACGGTCCCCACCAGGCGTCGTCCATCAGCCCGGTATCGGCCCCGAGCTCGCGCCCGGCCGCGATCCCGTCGCCGGTGTTGCCCAGCGAGCCTGTCGTCCACTCGGTCCCGATCGGCTCTTGCTGGTACCGCTTGCGCATCGGCTCGTTGCGCTCGAAGCCGCCGGTCGCGATGAGGACGCCGCGGCGGGCGCGGATGACCACG